>NZ_JBQDYE010000044.1:0-27714 GCF_052044155.1 Salinisphaera sp. SWV1 | reverse complement strand
TGCCGTGGAACCTGCATGCACAGGATTTAGCCATGAACCTGGCCGCCTGTGAATGATGGGGTTTGTGGATCGCTTACCTTTGTCGACCCTGCCGTTGTACATAATGGCCGGCCGCTCGGCCTCGACGGTTACCGTCAGATGCTGGAAAGCGACGTGCGCGCTATTCCAGACCTGCAGTTCGATATTCAACTCCTCACCGTCGACCCGCCCTATGTAGGCAGCCGGCTAGGCTTCGACTGCACGCCAGCAGGCGTGCTTTTCGGCTTTCCGGTCAACGGCCGGCGTATCCAGTTCACCGAGAACGTGTTCTACGAATTCTCTGATTCGCGGATCAAAACGGTATGGTCGGTCATCGACGAGGCGGCGATCCGAAGACAGATCGGGGAATAGATCGATAGCAGCTCGGCTGAGCCCCTTCGCGCCGAAGTGAAAAAGTTACGGGCAACCCGCTGACCATCAGGGGTAAAAGACGTCGCCTACCCCGAATGTCGCGTTTCAGGAAGTCCTGAAAAGGCCTCTGTGTTGCAGTTCGAAGCTGAATCCACCGCGCTAGAGGCAAAAGGCAAGACCCGACCGCGCGCCTGCTCGACCCCGCGCCTGCTGAGTCTAGCCGATTTCTACACCCTCGACTGCCTGCTGAATCCGAAGATAGACCCCGTGCCTGTGGAGCCGCAGAGCGGCGAAAATCGGTCGCCGCGCAGCCTATTATTAAGCCAGCTCCTCCACGGCCCCCCAGTGTATGCAGTTCTCTGGTAGAACCGATCCCTCCACACCAATCAGGTAATCGAGCAAAGCTTTTACTTTTGCGCGAACATTTTCATCCTCTCTAATCCGCGCTAGCGCATTATACGGCTTCTCGTTTTTTACTTCTTCCCCGAAAAGAGCCGTTTCGAAACAGGTCTTACAAGCAACGAGATTTACACTTCCATCCTCTTCCTGTAAGTCTTCGATAGAACTATTCATGCCCCAGGCGGGATTTTTCTTTCCATTAGCCGTAAGCTCCTCATCGGTATCGTGAAGAATGCAAAACGACTTAGAGAATTGTTTAAGCACCTTGGCTACTGACGGAATAATTCCTTTCCCCCTTGCCCTGATGATCTGAACATCACCATATTCCTCTGGGTGGAACTCTTTTAACATCGAGAAAGCCGTATATTCAGTGTCACCCTCAACAATGACTTGTCTTCCGCCAAAGAAAAACTCATGCACATAAGGATCACAGACATTCATCAACTTCAAATTTCTTTTATCATTCTCGTCCAGCTTGGCTCTTTCAGGACGATATAGCGTTGTACTCTTAACCTCACTGTCTTCGTCTCGAAACACTCTGATTATGGTCGTATTGTCTTTCGACAAATCTATAAATATTGGAGAGTGCGATGTGATCATAACCTGCCAATTACCGCTTTCGGGTAGATCATAAAGGACCGACCTAGCCTCCCGAATGGCAGAAGGGTGCAGGCATATTTCAGGCTCATCCAGCAATAGCACATGGGGCCGAGAGCCCTTTTTATCCTGAGATTCAGATAAGTATTTTAATGTTGCCCATAACAGAGTTCTCCTTGCACCACTCCCTTGGTGCTCAATAGTGCTAAAGTAACCGTCTTCTGGCCCCATAAGAAGATCCGCATTACCTTTGAAGGGCTGATATGCTCCTTCAAGATCAGCTTCTGGTTTTGCATCGAATTTTATTTGGTGTTTAGGAAACAACTTGCTCAAATACTCGGATACTTCACTTTCGATCACTTTGAATTCGTCCTCGGCCGCTTGGACGACTTTTGTCTGAAGCTGCCGAATTCTATCTAGTATCAATTCATAATCGGATTTTTCTTGTTCAGGATCTGACCTGATTTCTGATATTTTTTCCTTTAGCATGCTGGTTATTAGCTTAGTTATTTCAGCTGCTTGCTTTTCTGGTGTTGCAAAAGCATCTATCCTATGTGGAAGCGGGCGCCGAGAGTTAGCAACGTTCGGTGCTCCCCAAGGAACTTGATCATCCCAGTCATTTTTTTGAGTATCGAACCCTTGTCTTTTGGGATCTTTATTTGGGCTTTCCCAAACCCATTTTTCACGGATTAACCACTCGCTATCTGCAGTGGGCTCAAGCCATCTTTCACCCGGCGCATCATCAAACACGATTGTATGCAATTCAATCGTAGGCAGATTTTCCGGATCGACCTGCCCATTGGGGAAATCGTTTATTGTCAGCCTTCCATCCTTGGAGCCGTGGGACATGACAGTTTCATAAGCCCTCAAAATACTGCTTTTACCGACATTATTAGGCCCGACAAGAACAACGATGTCGTCAAGCTCGATCTCAACTGTCTCAGCCCCAATTGATCTGAAGTTATTGATCTGAAGTTTATGAAGACGGGGGCGAGGAGAGTTACCTTCTTCATCGACAAGAGGAACCACCTCGACTGGCTTCTTCTTAGCAGCCATGCTATCTCCTTGTAGGGGCTTAACGCCTAAGCTCAGTTGCCGACCAAAGCGCGGCAGCGCTTTGGTCGGTCAACTGCAGCGATATGTTAGCTTTCATCTATTACTAGAAGCTCGCAGCCAAAGAATGTTCGCGCCAAGTATGCTGCGGATTCAACGGAGCCACGTGACTCAATAATTGCTCTAGCTCCCAAAATTTCGGTAAATGATATACCTAACTCATCATTTAAGAATGCCGCTTTTTCAATGGATCCCAACATATTGAGAGAAATCTGCCGCATTCCCTCTTGGCCAAAAGTTCTTGATTCGACGCCACGTTCCCTAAGCGCGTATCTGAACCCCTCACGTAAAGGTATTCGAGGAATCGCTTCCGGGTCTTCAGAGCATCGATATCCGATCGTCGAGCCTTTTTCGAAAACGACATAATGCTCTTGATCATCTGGCAACACGCCAATATCTGCTGGACTAAATGCAGCAGAGTGCGCTAGGACACTGCGATTCAGATAGTAGCTATTAAGCTCATCGGGGCGATAGAACTCGGGCGCTATGTAAAAAACGCTCTCACCGCTATTTTCTAGATTAAGTAACAGCTCGTGTTGATACGAGTGCTTAAGTGGACGTAAATGCATCCTGTAATAAGGGACGTTTACTAGACCAAGCTGGTTCTCTTTGGCGCTTGAGCGTTTTAAATAGTCGCTTAGCTTGAATTGCAGAAATATCGGGGTGGCACGCAGAGGGATTTTTACGTCGTATCCGCCACCTATTTTGCCTTCTTGATAAAGCGACGGGAAAGTCGGCGCGCCTATTAACTTTGCTCCCAGTTTTGCTGCCAATTCTTCGGTTATGGCATAGCCATAAGAAAATTCGGAAATATCGGGTTTCATCGCGACCTATTATTTGAGCTAACGACGAAGCTCAGTTGCCGCCGGAGTGGCCGAAGGCCGCAGAGGGAACCCAAAGCGCGGCAGCGCTTTGGGCGGTCAACTGCAGCGACTGGTTAGGTACTAAATTCAAAAGGGGCTACAGCCTGACTTTCTAATAGGTAGCGAATTATTTCATACCCAAATACGTCGGCGTACTCCTGGTCGCCAATATTAAATTGCGAACCATGGCGATCTAAATCTTCATGTACATTACCAAGACGGTCTATATAAACGACGTAAATCAACTCTTCCTGATATTTGTCGTCCAGCCTTTGGCAAACTCTTGAACAGCTAAGCTCACCAGCCAAAGTGCCATCTTTAGACTGCACAATCCGGTATCGAATTACGAGCTCGTGATCTAAACCTTTAGCGAGAATCTTATTGTCACTCGATTCGATGAAGGCTACCTCGTGACCTTTATCTCCGTTCCAATTTTTCTCCGCAGCCTCCGAAAATGAATGAAAATACGGCTTGAACCGATTAAACATTCCCACGGTATTTCCTATATCGGTCATAAGCTGTCGATCCATAACTCGCCCTCGTTTTTTTTAAACCTAACGCCTGAGTTCAGCGACGTTTGAGGCGACGCCTGCTTTTGCGGTAGCAAAAGTAGGTGTCGGGTTAAACGTCCGCTGCAACGACCTGTTGGGCGTCATCCCTCGGCCAGTAATTTCTTGGCCTTTCGAATGCTTTCGCGCACTTCATCCTCGGTTCTGGTTCTGTTGCCATAGTGCACAACGGCATGACAATTCGGGCAAAGCGGCACCAAATCTTTCGTTGGATCGACCTTGTACCTTTCCCCAACATGGGACACGGGGACTCGGTGATGAACGTGGATGAACCCCTCGAAGTCTGGACCATAGAACCGCCCGAAATCGAAGCTGCAAATCGCACAGGTTGAGCCATGGGCCTCAATGCACGCGGCCCTCGCTTCGGCGCTCCGTTCGTAAGCGTTGACAGTGACTGTACGTTTGCCACCTTCCCACATTGAATCTGGGACTTCCTCGGAAAGGGCGGAAGTGTCATCTGTGATTGCCAGGGCAACTACCGTGAACCCCAGACTGGCAAGTTTAGGAACAACTGACGCCTGGCCTCCGGAAAAATCGGTGCTTCGCAGAAGCTTCCCAAACTGGTGTTCGTAGGCTGCACCGACAATCGCTTTGGAATCGTACTGCTTCCCATCGTGAAGGAGCACGAACCTCAGGGCTTTCCCATACCCGTATTTTTCCAAAAACGAGGCTCTTCCGAGACGATCGCACTCTGTAATTGCCTTCAATACAGCGTTGCGGTCACTCAAGTCTCGGTAGTTGGCCACGATTTACCTCAATGACGCCTAACGCCGAAGCTCAGTTGCCGACCGAAGCGCGCCAGCGCTTTGGGCGGTCAACTGCAGCGATTCGTTATGTTTATTCTCGCCGACTACTTCGACCGTATAGTTGGGATTCCCCGGTAATTATGTCCCGCAACACCGCCTCCGCCATCAGCTTAAATCTAATCTCAGAATATTCGGTGACCGTTTCAGTGTCGTACAGAAAATGGAACGCCCTGAGCTTAATTGGAATGCTGAAGCCTTCGGGAAACTTTATAAACGCTTCTTCGAACTCAAAGCTATAATTAAGGTCTTTACTATTTTCGGGTTCTCTAGGTAGTCTGTTTTCTAGCTCATGAACGTTAGTGACGACCCCTCTGCCGATATCTTGAATCGTGACTTCGCTACTAAGCCCGTTGAAGCTTAGCTCATCGCCCTCTTGAACATCGGTATTCGAAAAAAGCCATTCAGTATCGATCTCCGGCTTTCGCCTGACATTCTGAATGAATTTTGCGTGCATCTGCAGCCCGATCATTTTTATTCCCTGATGCGATTGCAGCTCTTCTTCGGTAGGCTCGCTAACGGTTTTAAGCGAGATATCTTTATGCTTCGCGTATTTTATCGCGCCCGATTGGTATCCTTTAGTAGTAACAAAAACCCCCAAAGTATTCCCAATGTCTTCGACAACGCTATGAAAATCTCGTATTTTCCCTAAGGAAATCGTATTTTTGTAGTGCTTACACTCAACCGCGACTTTATGAGTGATTCCACCTGCCTTGAACTCCCAATACACATCAATCTGGTGCTTTTGTCCTGAACGACCAGTAATCTTAACGTCGTGCTCTACGCTGATGGTTTCAAAACCCTCTAAAGAAAGTATCTCTTGATAAACGGCACGGACAAATAGCTCAAACTCGGTACTTTCACTCGGCATAGATCTTGGTGGTTTTAGGAGTAGACATAACGCCAAGTAGACGGAATATATCTAGCATTAGATATATAACCATCCACATCTATATATATCCGGCAATTATCGCGCGTTACTGCGAAAACCATCGCCAACTCGAAATCCCCCGCTCCGACAAAACAACCCTCCGCCCCGCCGCGGCATACCGCACATACTCCTGCCACCCACGCCGACATCGCAGATACGTCCGGTTCAACACCTGATGCGTCAACGCCAGACATTTAGTCTTGGATCGCGGCGCCACGGTCACCCATTGGGGCTGCGAATCGGCAAGTGGCTGCATCGCAGCCTGGCCAACACCGGCGCCGAAGCCGCCGACGGCACGGCCGAGGTAATGACTGACGGATTCCGCCTGAGCAGAGACGGCGGCCGTGCTCAGAACGAGCGCGACGGCCAGGATGCGGGCACGCATGACATGATTCCCCGGTATCGATAACACGCGGCCGGGCTCCGATTTGGCCGGCTGCGATCCCCCTTCGTACTCCCTGCATAGCACAATAAAAACCGGGGGCTCAATCAGCCATTCGCGCCGGCTGGCGAAAAGATTGACGATTCAATGAGTTGGTCTGCGAACGATCGGTTGCGAGCGCTGATTGGAGCTCACCACGGGTGGCCAATGCGTTCAACACGCAGCCCGAATAGCCAATCAGTTGAAGTAATCCGCTTCGCGCTGATGGCGCACGGCTACGATGACGACAGTCTCATCGTCACGAATCTCGAACAACGCGACGTACCCGGCTCGGCCAAAGGGAATGATCATTTCTCGCAAGAACAACAGGTCGGGGCTCGCCCGCCGGCAACTAAAAGGGAAGTCGGATAAGTAATCGACGGCCCTACGCATGGCCATTCGGGCTTTTCCCCCGGCCAACGGGTCTCGCTCATCGAGGGGCCGATAGAGCCCGAGCAGATCGCGACGCGCGCTGGCGGTAAAGACCACGCGATAGGTCATGCCCCGCGGTTTTCGGCATTTTCTTTCGCAATCTCGTCGAGTTCACCGAGTACGCTTTCAGCCGAAAAATATTCGCCGGTTCGCTCGGCCTCGTCCCGCGCCGCCAATCCCCGCCGAATGAACTCGGCCCGGCTTTCGCGCTGATAGATCTCGTCGCGAATGGCGGTTTCGACGAAGCTGGAGAGTGTCTCGCCGTCTCGCAGTACCCGCTCGGCCGCTTCACGAAGCTCGGGCGTGACCCGAAGCGATGGAATGGATGCGGTTTTCATGCGACGTCATCCGCGCGTTGCATTTGCGATGCAGCCACTATAGAACGCTCGGGGCGATCGTGTCAGCGGATGGTGCCGGCGTCTCAATGCCAGAGCTTGTCCCGCGTCGCCCCCGCCTCTTCGAGCCGCTTGATGTAGTCGGCCCAGTTGGCTTCGTAGTTCTCGCCCAGCTCGCGCAGGGTGTCCCAGGAGAAGATGCCGGTGTTATGGCCGTCGTCGAAGTGCAGCTGGATGGCGTAGTTGCCCACCGGCTCGATCTGCTCGACGCCGACATCCTTCTTACCCGTCACAAGCTGCATGGGACCGCCGTGGCCGCGGACTTCGGCCGAGGGCGAGTAGACGCGCAGGTATTCCAGCGGCAGGTTGTAGGTGGCGCCGTCTTCGAAGACGACTTCGAGCACCTTGGATTTCTGGTGGAGGGTGATGTCGGTGGGGGCTTCGGCCATGGGGGCGTCCGTTTGGTCGTTGGGGCGTTCATGATCCGCGTGTGGGGGTGTTGGAAGCAACCACGCTTTGCGATGTTTGCTGGGGTTTGCGTGCAGGGTTGGATGGGCTCGGTGCCGAGCCACGACTCTGGTGGTTCTCGGTGCTTGGGGTTTCGCACTGATGTGCGACTCCCTTTCGTTTGCTTGTCCAAACGAAAGGAAGCAAAGGAAAAGACACCCGCATCGGCGCCGGCTGCGCCGGTGCACTCCGATGCTCGCGGCGACGGGATGCGGCCAGAACTCGCGTCGCTTTGGCGACGCTCAAACAGGCTGGCCGCACCGGCGCAGTGCGCCGGACACCCGTCGCCGCTGCGCGTCTCCGTCGCCTCAGACGGGACGGAATACAGGCACCACCCTCATGCCGCGCGAGCCGTGTCTGTATTCGGGTCCCTTGAGCGCAGCGCCGAGCAGTGGAGGCCGAAAGCGATAAAGACCGCCGGATGTTTGAGTCGTGCGTAGCACGGCGAGTTTCCGGCGGTCCGCTTTCGGCCGGAGCCGCGCAGGGCACCGATGCGAAGCATCGGCGCAAGGTAGGGTGTCCTTTCCTTTGGTTACTTTCGTTTGGACAAGCAAACGAAAGTGACTCGCACATCAGTGCGAAACCAAAGCCCAACTCGCCTTGTGGTTCGAACCAACGCGCCCGGCATTCGGCCAAAGCTGCTTAACGGACTCGCGCATAAACGCGAAACCCCCGCCAGCCCCGGTGATGCACAGATCAGCCTTCCATGCACAAAAACAGACTCAAAAAAAGCCGGAGCAGGCATCCTGCTCCGGCTGGTTCGAGCCGCAAAGCGCCCGACCGCCGACCTGTCGACTACAGAATATAGCGCGACAGGTCTTCGTCTGCAGCAAGATCCTTCAACTTGCTGTCGACATAGGCGGCGTCGACGGTGAGCGTCTCGCCGGATTTGTCCGGCCCTTCGAAGGAGATTTCCTCCATCAGGCGCTCCATGATGGTGTGCAGACGCCGGGCGCCGATGTTCTCGGTGCCTTCGTTGACGTTGAACGCCATCTCGGCGATGCGCTTCACGCCGTCGTCGGTGAAGGCGATGGTCACACCCTCGGTATTCATCAGCGCGACGTACTGTTCGGTGAGCGAGCAATGCGGCTCGGTGAGGATGCGCACGAAATCCTCGGCCTTGAGCGCATCGAGCTCGACGCGGATCGGCAGACGCCCCTGCAGCTCGGGGATCAGGTCCGACGGCTTGGCCACGTGGAACGCGCCCGAGGCGATGAACAGGATGTGATCGGTGCGGACCATGCCGTACTTGGTCGAGACGGTGGAGCCTTCCACCAGCGGCAGCAGGTCGCGCTGCACGCCTTCGCGGGAGACATCGCCGCCCGAGCCGCCGCCGGCGTCCGAGCGCTTGCAGACCTTGTCGATCTCGTCGAGGAAGACGATGCCGTTGTTCTCGACTTCGTGGATCGCCTGGGTCTTGATCTGCTCTTCGTCGACCAGCTTGGCGGCTTCTTCGTCGACCAGCTGACGGTACGCATCCTTGATCCTGATCTTGGAGCGCTTGGTCTTATTCTGCCCGCCCATGTTCTGGAACATCGACTGCAGCTGGCTGGTCATCTCTTCCATGCCGGGCGGCGCCATGATCTCGACGCTGGCCTGGCTCTGGCGCAGTTCCAGCTCGATCTCCTTGTCGTCGATCTTGCCTTCGCGCAGACGCTTGCGGAACACCTCGCGGGTGGCCGTGGATTCGGTGGCCTTGGAGGAGTCGTCCCAGTCGTTGTGCTTGGGCTTGGGCAGCAGCGCGTCGAGAATGCGTTCCTCGGCCGCGAGTTCGGCGTCGTTATGCACGCGCTTCTTGGCTTCCTCGCGCGACATCTTCATGCCAACTTCGACCAGATCCTTGATGATCGAGTCGACTTCCTTGCCGACATAGCCCACTTCGGTGAACTTGGTGGCCTCGACCTTGGTGAACGGCGCCTTGGCCAGCTTGGCCAGACGACGCGCGATCTCGGTCTTGCCGACGCCAGTCGGCCCGATCATGAGGATGTTCTTGGGCGTGATTTCGCCGCGAATGGCCTCGTCGAGCTGCATGCGCCGCCAGCGGTTGCGCAGGGCGATGGCGACCGAGCGCTTGGCATCGGCCTGGCCGATGATGTGCCGATCGAGTTCGGCGACGATCTCGCGCGGCGTCATCTGCGAACGCGGCAGTGCGCGCTGCGAGTCTTCGGCTTCGATGGCTTGGGGGGCGGTATCACTCATAGTCGAGCACCTCGACGGTGATGTGGTGGTTGGTATAAATGCAGGTATCCGCGGCGATATGCATCGCTTTTTCGGCGATCTCGGACGCGGGCATGTCGGTATTCTCGAGCAAGGCGCGGGCCGCGGCCTGGGCATAGGAGCCGCCGGAGCCGATCGCCATGCAGCCGTATTCCGGCTCCATGACGTCGCCATTGCCGGAGAGCATGAGCGTGGCGGTCTTGTCGGCCACCAGCAACAGCGCTTCCAGCCGGCGCAAGGCGCGGTCGGTGCGCCAGTCCTTGGCCATGTCGACGGCGGATTTCACGAGCTGACCGTTGTGTTGCGACAGCTTGCCCTCGAAGCGCTCGAACAGCGTGAACGCATCGGCGGTACCGCCGGCGAAACCCGCCAGAACCTGCTCGTCGTAGAGGCGGCGCACCTTGCGGGCGTTGCCCTTGAACATGGTGTCGCCCATCGAGACCTGCCCATCGCCGGCGACGGCCACCTGGCCGTCGCGACGCACGGAAAGAATCGTTGTGCCGTCGAATTGCTTCACCGGGTCACCCCGCATTGTGTCACGTGAACAACGTTGTGGGGCCAGGCGCGACCCGATTCAAGCACGGGCACCGGCGCGCCGGTTCGGAAACGGTTCAGCCAGCAGCGAAACCGCGTTTATCGGCAATGAATGGCCAACCTACGCGGCGCGGTCGTGCTGGCTGTTGTCGATGCCGATGAGCGCGGCGCCGGATTCCGGGTCGAACAGGTACAGCTTGTCGGCCGCGCAGGTCAGCGTGACATCGTCGCCCATGGCCACCTGCTGGTGCGGTTCGATCTGGGCGGTAAGCGTGCTCTCGCCCACCTTCACCTGGATCATGGTGAGCGAGCCCAACGGCTCGACCACTTCGACGGCGCCGAACAGCCGGCAGGCGCGATCGTCGCCGGTCGCCAGGTGCAGATGTTCGGGCCGGATGCCGACGCGGACGCGGCCCCGCCCTGCCACGAGCCGGCGGCGTTCCTCGTCCAGCGCCAGGCCGTAATCCGGGCCGCTGACGCGGTTGTCGCTGATGTTGGCATCGAGGAAATTCATCGACGGCGTGCCGATGAAGCCGGCCACGAACTCGTTCGACGGATGCTGGTAGAGGTTGTTGGGGGAATCGATCTGCTGGACGATGCCGTCCTTCATCACTGCGATGCGCTGGCCCATGGTCATGGCTTCGGTCTGATCGTGGGTGACATAGAAGGTGGTCACGCCGAGCTTGCGGTGCAGTTTGACGATCTCGGCACGCATGTCGACGCGCAGCTTGGCGTCGAGATTCGACAACGGCTCGTCCATCAGGAACACCTGCGGCTGGCGCACGATGGCCCGCCCCAGTGCCACACGCTGGCGCTGGCCGCCGGACAGGGCCCGGGGTTTGCGATCCAGCAGGGGCTCGATGCCGAGCACGGCCGCGGCTTCGTCGACCCGTTTCTTGATGTCGGCCTTGTCGTATTTCTTGAGCTTGAGGGAGAAAGCCATGTTGTCGCGCACGGTCATGTGCGGGTACAGGGCATAGCTCTGGAACACCATGGCGATGTCGCGATCCTTGGGCGCCACGCCGGTGACATCGCGATCGCCGATCTTGATTTCGCCTTCGGTGTGTTCCTCCAGCCCGGCGATCATGCGCATGGTGGTGGTCTTGCCACAGCCCGATGGGCCCACCAGCACCACGAATTCGCCGTCTTCGGTGACGAGGTTGAAGTCCTTCACCGCCAGGTCGTCCGAGCCCGGGTAACGCTTGCCGACTTGGTTGAGTTCTACGACTGCCATGGGTCTTTCCTCTGAAACTATTTCTATCCGCAGATCAGCACAGACCGGCGAATGAATACAGACGTTTTATCCGCAGATTTCACAGATATACGCAGATTAAGCGCGGAAGGCGCTGCAGAACCGGAGGCATCGCTGCCGTCGCGATCACCGCAAGCCCTATCCGCAAACCAAAATCGAACCCTTCCAATCTTTTTGTCTTCAATCTGCGTCATCTGCGTAATCTGCGGATGAATGCCTTTCTATCTGTATTCGATCTGCGTGAATCTGCGTCGATCTGCGGACAATCCTTCTTCTTCGCTCGCCCCGTGTCCTCGGTTTGGCGGCCTACCAGAGCGTATAGCCCCCATCGATCTTGAGGATCGAGCCGGTCATGAAGCTGGAGGCCTCGCTGGCGAGGTACACGACGGATGGGCCGAGCTCTTCCGGCGTGGCGGCGCGCTGCATTGGCGCATCGTCGATCCAGTAGGGTTTGAACTTCGGATCGTTCACCGGCGCCATGTCGGTGCCGACATAACCCGGCGCGATGGCATTCACACGGATGCCGCTCGGCGCCCATTCGGCCGCCAACGACTTGGTGAGCTGGTGCACGGCGGCCTTGGAGGCGTTGTAGGCCGGCTGCATCTGCGGGCGGTTGACGATCTCGGCCGAGATCGAACCCACGTTGATGATGTTGCCCGAGCCACGCTCGGCCATGCGCCGACCCACCGCCTGGCAACAGTTCCACAGCCCGTGCACGTTCACATCGAAGATCTGGCGCCAGCCCTCGGGCGTGACATCCAGCGCCGGCTTGTGCTCACAGGTGCCTGCGTTGTTGACGAAGATATTGATCGGGCCGAACGCGGACTCGATCGAATCCAGCATCGGCTCGATGGCCTCCACGTCGGTCACGTCGGCGCCCACGGACATGGCCTTGCCGCCGCCCTCGCGGATGGCCGCGGCCACATTCTCGGCCTTATCCACACGGCGGGCGACGATGGCCACCGCCGCCCCCGCCTCGGCCAGCGCATGGGCGAGCGCTTCGCCAATCCCACCGTTGCCGCCGGTGACCACCGCCACCCGGCCGGTCAGATCGAATTTCGACATCACTGCCATGAATTACTCCTCGTGCGGCTAAGCCGCTTCTGTTTAGTCCGCTGATGAAAGCGAGGCACTTTGTCCGCAGATCGACGCAGATGCACGCAGATCTGAATACAGACTGTTACCCACAGATTTCACAGATGTAGACAGATTGGCGCGGAGAACAATGCCGAAATAGAGACATCACATCCATCGCGATCACCCTCGCCTCGGCGGCGAATATCGAAATTAAAACCACAAAATTTTTGTCTTTAAATCTGTGGATCAATGCTTTCTGCCTGTATTCGATCTGCGTGCATCTGCGTCGATCTGCGGATAACCGTCTTCTGTCTGTATTCAATCTGCGTCATCTGTGCAATCTACGGATCACCGTCTTTCTTAAGTTCGCACCCCAACGTCGGCTTATTTGACCGCACCCAGCGTCAGCCCGGTGACCAGCCAGCGTTTGACCAGCAGGCCGAATACGGCCATTGGGCAGACAACGACCGTGCCGATGGCCAGCAGCTTGCCCCAGTCGATGCCGGTCTGCGTGAGCAGCTGGGCGGCGGCGATGGGAATGGTCTGCGTGCCCGGGCCGGCGAAGGTGGCGGCGAACGCATAATCGTTCCAGGCGAAGATGAAACACAGGATGGTGGTGGTGGCGATGCCGGGTTTCATCAGCGGCAGGGCGACGTGCCAGAACACCTGCCATTTGGTGGCGCCGTCGATGCGGGCCGCCTCTTCCAGGTCGCGCGGCAGATCGTCGAAGAAGGCCGTCATCAACCAGATCGCGAACGGCAGGTTGAAGCTGAGATACGCCACGATCAGGCCGCTGTAGCTATCCAGCATGTGCAGATAACGGAACATCAGATACAACGGCACGATCACCGCCGCGATCGGGGCCATGCGTGTGCTGATGATCCAGAACGCCAGATGATCCTTGCCGCGAATCTGGATGCGCGACAGGCCATAGCCCGCGGCAGCGCCCAGCACCACCGCGATGAACGTGGACACGCCGGTGGCGATCAGGCTGTTGACGACGTTGTGCCAGAGATTGTTGCCGCCCGAGAACAGCGCCCCGTAGTGCGCCAGCGTGGGCGCAAAGAACAGTTCGGGCGGATAGGCGGTGATCGCGTTGTTGGGTTTGAACGACGACAACACCATCCAGGCGATGGGCACCAGCGTCCAGACCAGCATGAGCGCGATCAGCAGCCAGCGGACGAGCGTGCTGAGCGGATGGCCCCGGGTATTCATGCCACGGCCTCGTTGCGTTTGAGCACGCGCACGAACACGGTGGCGATGACGATCGAGAACACGAGCATGGTCAGGCCCACGGCCGAGGCATAGCCCAGATCGAAGAAGCGGAAGGCGATGTCGTACAAGCGGATCGGGATGATCTTGGTCGAATCCGCCGGGCCGCCGTTGGTGGTGATGAAGATGATCGCGAAGAAACGGATCGCGTCCATCGCCCGGATCAGCAGGGCCACCAGCAGGATCGGCAGGATCGACGGCAGGATGATCGACACCAGCTTGTGCCGATAGCTTGCGCCGTCCACATCGGCCGCCTCGAGGATATCGGTGGGCACGGCGGTAAGCCCCGCCAGCACGATGAGTGCGACCAGCGGCGACCATTCCCAGATATCCAGCCCGATCACCGCCGCCAGGGCCGGCCCGACCGAGCCCAGGATATTGCCGTCGTACAGCCCGGTGGCGGACAGGAACCACGAGTACAGTCCGAAGCTCGGATCCAGCAGGAACCGCCCGAGCAGGCCGACGATGATCGGCGCGATGAACATCGGAATCAGCACCAGCGACAGCACGATGTTGCGGGCCTTGATCAGGCTGTGGATCAGCAGCGCCATCACCGTGCCGACCATCATCTCCGCGCCTACCGTAGCCGCGAAATAGATCACGCTCAGGATCCAGCTCGAGCCGATGTCCGGATCGCTGAACAGATGCTTCCAGTTGGCCAGCCCGATGAAGTCGAACGACAGTCCGCCGATGAGCCCGACCTTGCTCAGGCTCATCCAGATCATGGTGAACAACGGAATGAACGAGATCGCCGCGAGCAGGAGCAGAGCTGGCGACATCATCGCCAGCTCGAAGCCCTGCCCGCCGCGGCGCGCCTTGCCTGCCATGGTCGCTACGCGCCCGTGGCCGAGTCGATCTTGTGCTTGGCCGACTTCATGGTCTGCTCGGGCGACTGCTGACCGGCCAGCATCTTGGACAACTCGGTGAACACCGCCGTATCCGCCTGGTTCCACGACGGAATCTTGGGCCGCAGGCCGATGTGGTCGCTGTCCCAGGCCACTTGCATGGTGTCGGCCGTGAGCATGTTGGGCATGTCGGTCGGCGGGTGGCTGGCCTTTTTCACCTCGGGCATGTTGTAGACCGAAGTGCGGGTCGGCGTGCCGCCGCCTTGCTTGCTCTTGAGGCCGGCGAGCTGGGTCTGCGGCGAGGTGGCCCAGACCACGAACAGCCAGGCCGCGGTCTTCTGCTTGCCGGTGGCGTTGCCGTTGATTCCGATACCGGTGCCGCCATACAGGTTGGCGCTGCGCGCGGGGCCCGTGGGCAGCGGCGCATAACCGACCTTGCCCTTGAGCTTGCCGGATTCCAGCGAGCCGGCGAACTCGTGCCATTCCGGCATCATCGCGAAGCGATCGTTCTCGAAGGCGTTGGCCACGCCGGTCCAGTCCCAGCTCGTGCTGCCCGGATCGGCGATCTTGAGCAACTTCTGGTAGAACTGGGCGGCCTTGATCGCGGCCGGCTGATCCAGCGTGCACGGGCCCGGCTTGGCCGTACCGAGCAGGCCGACCTGGTCGCCATTGTGGAAATACTCGCCGCCGTAGGCCATCAGCACGTTGGAGAAATCGCACATCAGCGAGTCGTACTGCTTGGCCTGGTGGCCGGTGCCGTACTTCACTTCCTTGACGTGATCGCCGTTGAACCACTTCGCGATCTGGTAGTACTGCTCCCAGGTGATCTTGTCGGACGGCGTCGGGTCGAAGCCGAGATCCTTTTGCATCTGATCGTGGTACTTGTCGAACAAGTCCTTGCGATAGATCCAGATCATGGTCGGACAATCGTAGGGCAGCGCATACAGCGCCTTGCGATTGCCGAAATAGCCGGCCGCGCCGAGCTGGGTCGGGATGAAGTCGCCGAGCCCCTTGGGCACGGCCGGCAGCCCATGCTTGCCGTTGAGCGTGTTCAGATCCATCAGGCCCTGGTGATAGGGGGCGACCACCTGATACGGGTCAGCATAGATCACGTCGTAGGCGCTGCGGCCGGAGCCGAAGTCCAGTGCCACCTTCTTGACCAGATCGCCGAGCTCGAGCTGGGTGATCTTGACGTCGATGCCAGTGAGTTTCTTGAACGGCTCCAGATTGGCCGCGATCGCGGTGGTCGGCGGCGTGTTCTCGGAGATGAACTGAATGGTCGTGCCGCTGGCCTGTTTCCAGGTCTTGTCGTCGGCCATGGTCTGGGCCAGCGCAGTACGAAACGACCCCGCGCCCAGTGTGGTCAGGGCGGCAGCGCCGCCCAGGCCCTTGAGAATATCGCGGCGTGAGTGATGAATGGTCATGGTCCGGCCTCCTTGTGTGTTCTATTTATCCAGCAGGATCTGCAGCTTCACGTCGCTCGGCTCGCCGCGGGCGGCGCGCTCGAAGGCGGCGACGCTGTCGGCGAAGTCGAATGTTTCTGAAATCAAAGGCTTGAGGTCGATCTTGCCCGAGGCGATCAGGGCGATCGTGCGGTCGTAGACATTGGCGTAGCGAAACACCGTCTCGATCGAGATTTCCTTGGCCTGGGCGGCGACGATGTCGAAGGTGACCGGCTCCACCGGCATGCCCACCAGTACCAGCGTGCCCGCTGGGCGCACTGATGCCAGCGCATCGTCGTACACCTTCGGGCTGCCGCTGGCCTCGAACACGACGTCGGCACCCCAATCGGCGCCGCAGCGCGCGGCGACCTTGTCGGTCAGCGATTCGCGCGCGACGTTCACGGTGGTGATGCCGTCATAGCCGGCCGCGATCTCGAGCTTTTCGTCGACCAGGTCAGAGACGATCACTTCACTGGCCCCGCCGGCCAACGCCGACAACGCGACCATCAGCCCGATCGGCCCGGCGCCGGTGACGACACAGACATCGCCCGGCGTCATGCGCGCCTTGACCGTGGCCTGCATGCCGATCGCCAACGGCTCGACCATCGCGCCCTCGGCGAACGACACGTTGTCCGGCAACTTGTAAGTGAAGGCCGCGGGATGCACCACCTCCGGCGTCAGGCAGCCATGGATCGGCGGCGTGGCCCAGAAGCGCACGGCGGGATCGACGTTGTAGACCCCGAGCTTGGCGGCACGGGAGGTCATGTCCGGAATACCCGGCTCCATGCACACCCGGTCGCCTACCGCCAGCTCGGTGACCGCCGAGCCCACTTCGGTGATGGTGCCCGAGGCCTCGTGGCCCAGCACCATCGGCTCGTTGACCACGAACGGGCCGATCCGGCCGTGGGTGTAATAGTGGACATCGCTGCCGCAGATACCGACGGTATGCACATGCACGCGCACGTCATGCGCGCCGAGCTCCGCCGGCAGGTCGATCTCTCGCAGGGACAATTCGTGCTGTCGTTCCAGCACCAGCGCCTGGGCTTGCATTGCGCCTCCTCAATTCCTGGCCGCGCACGGCTTAAGTTACCGTCGACGCTACGGCTGCACCCGGCGAGCGGACTAGACCGGATTTTTCGCCCGATCTGTACTTTTTTTCACGACCTGAGCCCCTTCTCGCTGATAATCCTGCAAGAATGAATAGTTACCGACATCGTCCGGGTTTGGAAAAATGCTTGATACAGCAATCAGTACGACTAAAGCAGGACGCGAAATCAGGCGCTTGTCGGCCGCACCGCCGGCCGTGGATCCGCCAGCCGGCCTATTGCGCGGCGTAACAGGCGCGATATGAGCGGCCCCTATCCCCGGCCTGACGAACTGGGCGAGCCGGTCTACGAGAACATCGCCCACGATCCGCGCCACAGCTTTTACTGGCATACCCACGGGTTTCCCTCGCCGCTGGCGAAATGGAATTTCCACCCCGAGTACGAGCTGCATCTGATCCGGCATTCCTACGGCCACTACATGGTGGGGGACTACGCCGGCCGGTTCGGGCCGGGCAACCTGGTGCTGGTGGGGCCCAACCTGCCGCACGCCTGGTTCAGCGACCTGCTGCACGACGACGACGTCATCGAGCAGCGCGACGTGGTATTGCAGTTTCGCGGCGAATGGCTGGAATCGTTGATGCGCCTGTGCCCGGAACTACGCCGGGTGGAACGGCTGATACAGGACACTGGCCGCGGCGTGCTGTTCACCGGCGCCGATGCCCAGGACGCCGCGAGCCGACTGGAAGCCATGGGCCACCAGGACGATGTGGCACGTGTCTCCACGCTGATCGAGCTGCTGGGCCGGCTGGCGCGCAACGACTATCGGCTGCTGACCAGCCCGGATTATCACCTGCGGCATGCCGGCGTGCGCTCGGAGCAGGTGGACGCGATCCTTCAGCACCTCCATCGCCACTTCAACCGCCATATCAGCATGACGGCGGTCGCACGCTGGCAAGGCATGACGCCCTCGACCTTCTCGCGTTTCTTCAAGCAGGCGACCGGCGATACGTTCGTCGCCTTCGTGCGCCGGCTCCGGATCGACCATGCCTGCCGGTTGCTGCTGGATCCGCGCTATTCGGTGGCCGATGTCTGCTTCATGGCCGGCTACAGCAATCTGTCGAACTTCAACCGCCACTTCCGGCGGCTGACCGGCACCACGCCGCGTGAATACCGGCAATCGCTGGCCGAGGACGCCGCCGCCCATGCGGCCGAACCCGGGCGGCGCGCCGCCACGCGTCGAGCCGCGTCACACAGTCTGTAAACAGATTATCCGCAGATGGACGCAGATCTACGCAGATGCGATGAGCGCAGATTCTGTGGGAGAACGCGGCCCATAAGCAGGCTGCATCCAAAAGACACTGCGCGAGAGGGTGTCGTCAGGCAATACGCCTTCGCATCACGCCCTAATCCTCGGCCTCGCCATGCGCCCGGGGGTGGGCGGCGTCGTAGATGCGCGCCAGATGCGAGAAATCCAGATGGGTGTAGATCTGCGTGGTGGAAATATTGGCGTGGCCGAGCAGTTCCTGCACCGCGCGCAGATCGGCCGAGGATTCCAGCATGTGGGTGGCGAAGGAATGACGCAGTTTGTGCGGATGCAGATGCACCGGCAGGCCATGGCTGATCGCCCAGCGCTCCATCCGCGCCGCCACACTGGAACGCGACAGCCGGCTGCCGCGACGCGAGACGAATAACGCCATTTCGCCGGGTGCCGCCAGATTCGGGCGCGCGCTGAGCCAGTGTTTCAGTGCCACCGCGGCCCGTGAGCCGACCGGCACCGTGCGCTGGCGATTGCCCTTGCCGATCACGCGCGCCTCGCCGGCCGCGAGATCGAGATCGGTCACGTCCAGCCCCACGGCCTCGGCCAAGCGGATGCCGGCGGTGTAGAACAATTCCAGCATGGCGTGATCGCGCACTTCGAGCGTATCGCCCGGCGTGGCGTCGAGCATGGCCGCGAGATCGTCGACATCGATGGTTTCCGGCAGGCGCGCCGGTTTTTTCGGCGCGCGCACATCCGCCGCCGGGTTGGTCTCGGACAGCCCCTGACGCATGCGCCAGACATAGAAGCTGCGCACGGCCGAGGCCAGCCGCGCCAGGCTGGTGGGCCTGGCGCCGCCGCGATGGCGCGCGGCCAGCAGGTCGCGCATGTCGGCCGGCGTGACCCGGCGCCAGTCGTCGATGCCGCGGCCGGCCAGATAATCCGCGGCCGCCGCCAGATCGCGGGCATAACCGGCCACGGTATGCGCCGAGGCCCGGCGGATGTGTCGCAGGTGATCAAGATAATCCGCGATCGCGCGCTCCAGCGCCTCGCGTTTCGATGTGTGCGTGTCGCCACTACCGGCCATGGCGCGACGACCGATCAGGGCAACACGTCGGTGCCGAGCAGACGACGCAATGTGGCCGTGAGCAGGTCGCCGAACAATTCCACGAACAGCGTGCCCATATCGGCAGTGAAGCGTTTCGGATCGGCACTGGCGAGCACGATCGCGCCATGTATGTCGTGCTGGCCCAGCGGGATCATCGCGGCGCTGGTCATCAGGGCATCGTCGCCGCCGGCGAACAAGGCCTTGGATTGGGTCGCGCTCAATTCGCCGCAGATCGGCTTGCCCCGACGAAATACATTGGTCAGCGCCCGGCTGGCGTCGGCGTCATCCTCCAGCGGATGGATACTGTCGACGGTCGTCGGCAGCGTGCCCTGCATGCCGACATAGACGCAGTCCACGGCCAGATGATCGCCCAGGCAACGCGTGAGCGACGCGATCATGGGATCGACCTCGACCGCCCCGGCCATGATCCGGGCCACGCGATTGAGCTGGACCACGCGCTCCTCGTTGCTCCGGGCGGCGGCCAGCAGCTCCTCGAAGCGCGACTGGATCCTGGCGTTGGTATCGCGCAGTACGCGCACCTGGCGCTCGATCAGCGAGACGGCGCTACCCGAGGCATGCGGCACATCCATGGCCTCGAAGGCCTCGGGATGCCGGCGCAGAAAATCCGGATGCGCGGCGAGATAGGCCGCGACCTCGGATTCGTCGAGATCGATCGATACAGGCTGTTTTTCGGCTTCGTTCATGGCAGGCGATCTTTTCGGTGGCTGTCACCGGCGGGGCAACAAACGCGCCATGCACGGCGACAGCGGTTCAGGGCTCATCGCCCCTGATCAGACGATAGCAGTTTCCCCTCGAAAACGCGTTCCGCCGGCCCGATCAGCACCGCCGACGCATCGGCGCTTTCCCAGCGTATACGCGCGCTGCCGCCCGGCAGATCCACCCGCACGTCGGCGTCGAGATCGCCGGCGGCAATGCCGGTGACCACCGCCGCGGCCGCCCCGCTGCCACAGGCGAGCGTCTCGCCGGCGCCGCGCTCGAATACGCGCAGACGGATGTGATCGCGCGCCACGATTTCACAGAAACCCACATTCACACGCTCGGGGAACGCGGGGTGGCGCTCCAGCGCCGGACCGATACGCTCGACCGCGGCGCTCGCCACGTCGGGCACACGAAGAACAGCGTGCGGATTGCCCAGCGATACCGCGGCAAACGTCACCGATTGGCCGGCCACGTCATCCAGCCGGTAACTCGGCGCGCGATCGAAACCGGCCAGCGGAATGCGCGCGGGTTCGAACTCGGGCACGCCGAGGGCGACGGCGAAGGTGCCATCATCGAGCGCCTCCAACGTCATCCGGCCGTCGCGGATATCGACCACGATGCAGCGCTTGTCGGTCAGCCCGGCCTCGCGCACATAGCGCACGAAACAGCGTGCGCCGTTGCCGCACTGGCCGGATTCGCTGCCGTCCGAATTGAGGATGCGGTAGGCGAAGTCTGCTTCCGCGCTGCGCGGCGGCTCGACGATCAGGATCTGATCGCAGCCGATGCCGAAGCGGCGGTCGGCGATACGCCGTGCGGTCGCCGGGTCGAGCGCGATCGGCGCCCGGGTGGCGTCGAGCACCACGAAGTCGTTGCCGAGCCCGTGCATCTTGGTGAAGGTCAATGCCATGGCTTGCATCCGTCGCGATCAGTTCGCGGTCTTGGAGTCGTCGGTCGCCCCGGCGCCACCGCCGTCGCGCCCGTCCTTGATCACCTGCTGGCGATCGGCGGCATCTTCCTGATCGCCCGCGGGCGGCAGATTGCCGTGCCGATCGCGCACCGTCGCCGTGGTGGTCAGCCTGGCATGCTGGCTGCCGCAGATCACGCTCAGATTGATGTGGTCGCCCGCGCTATAGGCCCGGCTCGGCGAGTAGAGTGCGACCTCGCGCTCGCCCGGCCTGAATGCCATCTCGGCGCCGCCTTTCACCGTGAACGGCGCCAGCGGTTGGGCGCCGCCATTGGCATTGTTCGCGGCCTGCGCGGCCGCCGCCTTGTTCTGGAAAATCGCCCGATCGAAGGCATTGCTGGCCACGCCGTTCACGGTGACCGGCGCCGAACCGTCGTTGCGCAGGGTGAAATAGCCGAGCATCTCGCGCGAACCGGCATGCGCGGGTGTGACCCAGGCATCGTGAATGGCGAGCTGGCCACAGTCCGACGCGGCGCCGGGCTGCCCGCAGCCGGCCAGGGCGCCGGCCAGCCCGGCCGCCGCCAGCAGAGAAAGAATCGACGAATGCCGCATGCGCTGCGCTCCCGTGTGGTGCTCGCGGTGCCGATTGCGCCGATCGGCCCATGCTCTTGTCAAACGCGTATTTTACCGCCAAATATCTAGGGCCTGTTGCCGTTTCGTGCGAGCGCCGCGTTGGCGTCCGCAAATCGTGTCCGGCAAGGCGCGAGTCGCCGGCTCTGGGCGTGCCACGACCCAGACTTGCAACGCCGCCGGGCGCCCATCGTCAATTTTTCGGGCGGCCCAACCCGAAGGGACAAGCGCTGTTTTGCGGCAATCCAGCGTTGGTGCTCTCTCGCGTAGAACGACTACGCCACATTCGCTACGCCTCGTCTTGCCGCCCCCAAGTAATTTTTCAGGAAGCGCTTGGCGCGGACTCGGGCGAAACGGCAACAGGCCCTAGACGACGCAGCGTCGCTGTAACGGTCCGACGGGCACCGCCGGGCCGTGCGGCGCTCGCCAGGGTCGCGTGTTCGCGCGACAATGCATGTCAACAATCTCGGTCGGACCCTCCATGACCCAGACGGAAAAAAACATAGCGTTCGGCCACCGCGGCCACGATCACGACGCCTGCATCGCCGACGCCCTGACCCGGGCCGAGGCGGTCTGCGCCGAACGCGGGCTGCGCCTGACCGCGATCCGGCGCCGCGTGCTGGAACTGATCTGGGTCAATCACCAGCCGACCAAGGCCTACGATCTGCTGGCCCGGATCAACAGCGAACGCGGCAACGCCGCACCGCCGACCGTGTATCGCGCCCTGGATTTCCTGCTCGACGCCGGCCTGATCCACAAGATCGAATCGCAGAACGCGTTCATCGGCTGCGGCATCGATCACGATCGCCACCCGCCGAAGTTCTTCATCTGCCGCGAATGCGGCCGGGCGGCCGAAATACAAAGCGTCGACATCGACGACGCCATCGCCAACGAGGCGAAACAGAGCGGCTTCGTGGTCGATCACCAGACCATCGAGGTCGACGGTCTCTGCGCAAACTGTGCGGGCCGCCAAAAGCTGGCTTATTAACCCGGCCCAAAAACAGATGATTTTTCGGGTGGATAGCGCGAGCATGCGACCGCATGCTCGCCGCGGCCATTGGCCGCGAAGCCGTTGAAAATAAAAGACGGACAGGCGCCAGCCTTTATTTTTAAGGCGTTGAAAACAGCGGATGAAGTCCGCTGTTTTGATGCCGGATTAAGAGCCCCCGATCGATCGCGCCAATCGCGCGAGCACGCGACAGCCTTGCCGCCAGCTGCCGTTTCACAGCGCACCGCCAGCGACCGTCTTGCGGGTTGCGCTTCACGCCGCGGATAGCACCGACCCGTCATTCGGCATTGCAGCGTCAGCGGGGATGATACGACTGACTTGAAAGTTGTTATGATATAACATTGTTTATTTGTGGAGAATATCGATGCCAACGCACGCCCCATTGCCCGTGACGGTCCTGTCGGGGTTTCTCGGCGCCGGCAAGACGACCGTACTCAATCATTTGCTGGCCAACCGCGCGGGCTTGAAGGTCGCGGTGATCGTCAACGACATGAGCGAGATCAACATCGACGCCGCGACTCTGCGCGAAACCGGCGGGCTGTCGCGCGTCGACGAGAAGCTCGTCGAGTTCTCCAACGGCTGCATCTGCTGCACGCTGCGCGAGGATCTGTTGGCGGAGGTGACCCGGCTGGCCGGTGAAGCGCGCTTCGATTATCTGCTGATCGAATCGACCGGCATCTCGGAACCCCTGCCGGTCGCCGCCACGTTTGCCATGCGCGATGAGCGGGGTTTCGCCCTCGACGATGTGGCCCGGCTCGACACCATGGTCACGGTGGTCGACGCCGCGTCGCTCATGACCCATTACGCCAGCACGCAATTACTGGCCGAACGCGGCGAGGCTGCCAGCAACGAGGACGAGCGCACGGTGGTCGACCTGCTGGTCGACCAGATCGAGTTCGCCGATGTCATCGTGCTGAACAAGCGCGACCGGGCGGACGAAGCGACGCGCGAGCGTGCGAAGGCCGTGCTGAAAGCGCTGAACCCGGGCGCGGAGATCATCGAGACCGAGCACGGCCGGGTCGATCCCGCCGCGATACTCGGCACCGGCCGCTTCGACTTCGACACGGCCGCGCAGTCGCCCGGCTGGGCGCGCGAACTCGCAGGCGAGCCTCACCCGCCCGAGACCGAGGAATACGGAATTTCAAGCTTCGTCTATCGACGGCGCCGGCCATTTCATCCCGAGCGTCTGTTCGAACTCATCCACGGCGACTGGCCCGGCGTGCTGCGTGCCAAGGGTTTCTTCTGGCTGGCCAGCCGGCCCGAGTGGGTGGGCGAACTGTCCCAGGCCGGCGGCGCGCTGACGCATCAGGCCGCGGGCTTCTGGTGGGCCAGCGATACCGCGGCCGGGCGCCTGCCGGAAGACCCGGAAGTTCTCAAGACCGTGCGTAACACCTGGCATCCGGAATACGGCGACCGACGCCAGGAGATCGTGATGATCGGCATCGACATGGATCGCGACGCGCTCGAGGTGCGTCTGGATGCCTGCCTGCTCACCGACGCCGAATGCGCGGTCGGCTGGCGACGCTGGCAGGCGATGAACGATCCGTTTCCGGCCTGGCGCGCCAGTGCTTATTAACCCGGCACAGAGATAGATGATTTTTCGGGTGGATAGCGCGCGCATGCAACCGCATGCTCGCCGCGGCCATCGGCCGCTACGCCTTTGAAAATAAAAGACGGAAAGGCGCCGGCCTTTATTTCTGAAGGCGTTGAAAACAGCGGATGAAGTCGGCTGTTTTGATGCCGGATTAATAGCGCTACTGCCGCCGGGCACGCGCGTGCCCGGCGATCATGGCGCCCTGCATGATGGTGCCACCGGATTTGGGCCCGTCCGTTGTGGCGGCGTTGCGTGGTTTTTCGCTCGGCAATCGAGTACGTCGCCATCGCGCGCCACTCAAGCCACAGCCTCAGGGCTCCGAAAACGAGCCCTCGTCGGCGGCTGCGGCACTACGGCCATCGCGCCCCGACCGGCCGAATTTCCAGAGCGACAGACAGGCCAGCCAGGCCACCATGAACAGGCCGACAATCACGAAGCCGGCATCGCCGAAATTCAGATCGGCAATCGTGCTGAAGATCCCGCCCTTGAGACCCAGCGTGCCTACCAGCACCTGCAACAACTCGATGGTGCCGATGACCAACGCCACGACCACCGACAGCAACGTGGTCGTTGCGTTGTAGAACACCTTGCGAACCGGGTTGATGAAAGCCCAGCGATAGGCCTTCGTCATCAGCACGCTGTCGGTGGTATCCAGCAGCGTCATGCCGGCCGCGAACAGGATCGGCAGCGACAGCACCGCCGGCCAGGGTAGCGAGCCGCTGGCCGCGCCGGCCGTCATGGCCAGCAAACTGACTTCGGTCGCGGTATCGAACCCCAGGCCGAACAGGAAACCGAGCGGATACATCTGCCAGCCGTACTTGATGCCCTGCAGATACCGCTGCCCGAGCAGTCGGTTGATCAGGCCTCGCCGGGCGAGCATGGCCTCGAGGTCGTCGTGGCTGTGGTTGCCATGCCGGGCCCGGCCCCAGATCTGGAGCAGATCCAGCAGCACGAGCAGGTTGAGTATGCCGATGACCCAGAGAAATATACCCGACACCGAGGCCCCGAATACCCCGCCGATATGCTCGATCCGCGGATACTGCGTGAACGCGGAGGCCGTGCAGGCCAGCAGGACAGCGGCTCCGAAGACGATAGTCGAATGTCCTAGCGAAAAGAAGAACCCGATGCTGAGCGGGCTTCGTCGCCTGGCCAGTACCGAACGCACGGTATTGTCGATCGCCGCGATGTGGTCGGCATCGAAGGCATGGCGCAAGCCGAACAGATAAGCCGTCAGCCCGAGCCCGACCAACGCCGGATATTGCCGGACATAGCCGAGATAGAGCCCCCAGCCGACGACATGAAGCAGCCCGATGAAGCCGTACAGGCCGGATAGCCGCAGCCACTCGGACGTCGTGAACGGCTGCGCGGCGGTCGCCGCGGATGATCGGCAATCACTTGCAGTCGGCATGACCCAACATGTGCTCCCCGCTCGCCCTGGTCCGGCGAACGCTCGATCTATGGGTGGTTCGGCAGTTGTAGTTTCTGCCCCGCCTGAAGCGTCTTCGAATGCAGATGGTTGATATCCATGATCGCGTTTTCGGACACACCCTGGCGCGAGGCGATCCCGGACAGGGTATCCCCCGGCTTGACGGTATACATCGAGCCGCCGGTTGCCCGCATTTTCTCAGGCGGATGGTTGTGGAAATACTTCACGATGCCCTTGTACATGGCATCGGCCAGCTCGTTGCGAAAACGGCGGGTTCCCATGAGTTTGGCCTGATGCGGATTGGACAGGAACGCGGTTTCACACAGCACCGAAGGCACCATCGGGTCGCGCAACACCGCGAAATTGGCCCGCGGCGGCTTATGCCGATAGATCGGCTCGATCTGGGCAAACTGGTGGATGATGTTCTGCGCCACATCGTCGGCATCCTCGATCGAGGCATTCTGGAACAGATCGGTCAGGACCGCATTGAGCGTCGGGTCCCCGGAAAAATGCACGCCCGCCAGACTGCGATCGCGCGTGTTTTCGAAATGCGCCAGCTGGGCCGTCTTGGCGTCGGTCGCGCCGTGCTCGGACAGCATGTAGCAAGTCCCGCCCTTGACCGATCGATCATTGGGATACGCATTGGCATGAATGGACACGAACAGGTTGGCGTGGTGTTCCTGCGCGATGTGTACCCGTTGGCGGAGGGTGACGAAGGTGTCGTTGTGGCGCGTGAGTATCGGATGCATGCGTTGGGTCTGCTTGAGCCGCTCATACAGCCGCTTGGCGATGGCCAGATTCACGGTTTTCTCCATCAGGCCGTTGCGGGCGCGCGTGCCCGGATCATGACCACCGTGGCCCGGATCGATCACGACCACGATGCTGTCGTTGCTGGCCTCGGCACGATAGACGGCGCTCGGGCGGCGCGACGCGGCGTGGCCACGGTCGGGTTTCGATGTCGAGGATGCCGAGCCGTCCTGATGCGACGAAGATGAAGAAGAGGCGCCCGGGGCGGCTGAAGCACCGCCGTGTATCGAGGCGATCACATCGTCGCCGCGTACATGGACGTTATCAAGCTGCGCCTTGCCACCCAGATCGAGCACGGCGCGCAGGGTGCCGTCCGCATGGCGCGCCAGGCGCAGGCGGTGCACGGCGCCGCCGGAAACGCTGTTGATGTTGCCGGCCCGTGTATGGTCGAAATCGATCACCGCACGCGCGGGATTCGCGAGCGCAAACCAGTGATATTTCGGCACGCTGTCGAAGTGGAAATGCACGCTGACGCCACTGGCCTGCGAGTCGAGGCGCACCGATTCGAGCGTGGCACTGGCCGCGTATGCCGCCGCACTCGTGAGCATCAGGCCCAACGCCAATCCCCAACTGCACCATCGTGCCGCCATCAACCTGCCTTTATCCTGCGTTTCAAGCCAAAGCGCAGAGCTTAAACCAATCGACCGGGCGCACGACTAACTCCCCGCCGGCCAAAGCCGCCCCTCGGCCTGCGCGCTGCCCGAGGCGCCATGCCGCGGCGACCGGCATGCGATCGTCGCAACAAGCCCGGGCGCTTCAGAAGCCCGCCTCGAGCGCGGCCAACACGGCATAGCACATGAAACAGCCGACCAATACGATCAAGCCGGCACTCAACACCGGCAAGATTCGCAGGAACCGGCCCTGACGCGATGATCGCCGATCCAGAAAACGACGCGCATAGAGAAACACCAGGCCCACGGCCGTGAGCATGGCCGCCAGCCCGACGCTGAAGGCGAGCACGAGAACCATGCCATAGGCCGTGCGATGCACGGCGATGGCGGCCAGCAGTAACACCAGCGCCGACGGGCAGGGCACGAGCCCGCCGGAGATGCCGAGCGCCAGCAGGCTCTTCCAGGTGACCCGCTCGCCATCAGCGCCGGGCGGTTGGTGCGAATGCCAGCCGCCACCGTGGCGATGCCAGAGCACCCCGTTCGCATCCACATGGGCGTGGCTGTGGCTGTGGCTGTGGCTGTGGCTGTGGTCGTGGTCGTGGTCG
>NZ_JBQDYE010000043.1:0-33225 GCF_052044155.1 Salinisphaera sp. SWV1 | reverse complement strand
CCCGCACGGCGGCGGTCGCCGGGCGGCTGGCGATCACGCCCGCCGCCCACGGCGCGCGTCTGGTCGACGACAGCTATAACGCCAATCCGGGGTCGCTCGCGGCTGCGTTGTCCTGGCTCGGTCAGCAGCGCGGGGCGCGCTGGGCCGTGCTCGGCGACATGGGGGAGCTGGGCGACGTCACCGAGTCGGCGCATCACGACGCCGGGGTGGCCGCGCGTGAAGCGGGCATCGAGCGCCTGTTCGCCACCGGCGAGCACAGCCGGCTGACGGTTTCGGCCTTCGGCGAAGGCGCGGCCTGGTACCCCGATCACGACAGCCTGAACGCCGCCCTGAGCGGTGCGCTCGCCGCCGCCGGGGGCGACGACGTGATCGTGCTGGTGAAGGGCTCGCGCAGTGCCCGCATGGACCGGGTGGCCGCGGCGCTACGGGCCGACGGCGAACCCAGGGTGGGCGCGTCATGCTGATGTACCTCGCGCATTTGCTGGAGCCTGTCTTCTCGGGCTTTCGTGTGTTCCAGTTCCTGACCTTCCGGGCCATTCTCGGCGTGCTGACGGCGATGATCTTCAGCTTCGTGTTCGGCCCGATCCTGATCCGCAAGCTGACCTTCCACCAGATCGGCCAGTTCGTGCGCGACGACGGGCCGCAGAGTCATCTGGTCAAGGCCGGCACGCCCACCATGGGCGGTACGCTCATATTGGCCGCGGTACTGGTCTCCACGCTGCTCTGGGCGGATCTAACCGACGGCTGGGTGTGGCTGGTGATGTTCGTGACCACCGCCTTCGGCGTGGTCGGATTCGTCGACGATTACAAGAAACTCAAGTTCGGCAACAGCAAGGGCCTGTCCGCGCGGGCGAAATACGGCGCGCAGACGGTCATCGGCCTGACCGCCGGGCTGTGGCTGTACATGGTGGCGGGCTCCGGCGCCGAGACCAGCGTGCTGATCCCGATGGTCAAGAATGTGGCCATTCCGCTGGGATCGGGCTACATCATCTGGACCTATCTGGTGATCGTGGGCTCGTCCAATGCGGTCAACCTCACGGATGGCCTCGACGGGCTGGCCATCATGCCCTGCGTGCTGGTCGCCTCGGCGCTGGGCATCTTCGCCTATGTCACCGGACACGCCGAATTCTCGCGCTATCTCGGTTTCACCTATATCCACGGCGCGGGCGAGCTGTTGATCTTCTGTACCTCGATCGCCGGCGCCGGACTGGGCTTTCTATGGTTCAACGCCTATCCGGCCCAGGTCTTCATGGGCGATGTGGGGGCGCTGGCGCTGGGCGCCGCCCTCGGCGTGGTGGCCGTCGTGGTGCGCCAGGAGCTGATTCTTGTCGTGATGGGCGGGATCTTCGTCGCCGAAACGCTGTCGGTGATGATCCAGGTCGCCGGTTACAAGCTGACCGGCCGGCGCGTGTTCCGCATGGCGCCACTGCATCATCACTTCGAACTCAAGGGCTGGGCCGAGCCCAAGATCATCGTGCGGTTCTGGATCATCACCCTGGTGCTGGTGCTGATCGGTCTGTCGACGTTGAAAATCCGATGAACGACTGGAAAGCACAACTCGCGAATGCCCGGGTGCTGGTGGTGGGCTGCGGCGCGACCGGCGCCTCGGCGGCCCGCTTTGCCGCGGCCGCCGGTGCGCGCGTGCGTGTGGTCGACAGCCGCGAGAAGCCGCCGGCGGCCGACGCGCTGGCCCGCGACTGGCCGGCGATCGGCATCGTGGCCGGCGGGCTGGATCCGGCCATGCTCGAGGGCGTCGACCATGTCGTGGTCTCGCCGGGTATCGACCTGCGCGAGCCGCTGATCGCGGCGGCGCGCGCCGCCGGTCACGAAATCATCGGCGATATCGAGTGGTTCGCCCGCGCGGCCAATGCTCCGGTGGTGGCGATCACGGGCTCCAATGGCAAATCCACGGTCACGGCCTGGATCGGCGAAATCGCTGCCGCCAGCGGGCGCCGGGTGGCTGTCGGCGGCAATTTCGGCACGCCGGCGCTCGATCTGCTGGCCGCGGATATCGATCTCTATGTGCTGGAGTTGTCCAGTTTCCAGCTCGAGCTGACCGAGCGGCTGGGCTGTGTCGCCGCCACCGTGCTCAATGTTAGCGCCGATCATATCGACCGCCACGGCAGCCTCGATCATTACGCCGGACTCAAGGCCCGTATCTTTCGCGCGGCCGAGATCGCGCTGGTCAACGCCGACGACGCGCGGGTGGCCGCCATGGACACCCACGATGCCCGCGTTGTACGTTTCGGCACCCGTGAGACGGCCGATTATCGGGTAATCGATGCCGGCGACGGCCTGTGGCTGGCGCGCGGGAACACGCCCTGGTTCGATGCGCGTCGACTGCAACTGGCCGGGCGCCACAACGCGGCCAATGCCGCCGCGGTCTGGGCGCTTGCCGAAGCGCTCGGCATCGATGCGGCCACGATTCGCGACGGGCTGCAGCAGTTCGAGGGCCTGGCCCATCGCTGCCAGCTGGTCGCGGAAATCAACGGCGTGCGCTGGGTCAACGATTCCAAGGGCACCAATCTCGGCGCCATGCTCGCTTCGCTGACCGGCATGGACGGCCCGGTGGTGCTGCTCGCCGGGGGACAGGGCAAGGGCGCCGACTTCGCGGCTCTGGGTCCCGCGGCTGGCGCGCGCGCGCGCGCGGTACTGGTTTTCGGTGAGGACGCCGACCTGATCGCCGCCGCGGTGACCGATCATGTGCCGGTCGAGCGCGTCGACACGCTGGCGGTCGCGGTCCGCCGCGCCGCCGAGATCGCCGAGGACGGCGATGTCGTGCTGTTGTCGCCCGGCTGCGCGAGCTTTGATCAATTCGACAACTATCAGGCGCGGGGCGAGGCCTTCACGGCAGCCGTCCGGGAGCTTGCGGCATGAAGAATCTCCTCGCCGCCGCTTATCTGCCCCGGGTCCGGCCCGATGTGTGGCTGCTGTCGACGCTGATCGTCATCGCCTGCCTTGGTCTGGTGATGGTCGGCTCATCCTCGGTCGCCGTCGCCGACCGCCTGTCCGGCGACCCGATGTATTTCTTCTATCGCCAGACGATCTATGCCCTGATCGGGTTGATCGTCGCATTCGTGGCCCTGCACATCCCGACCCGGGTGCTGGCCGCGAATACTTTCACCCTGCTGGGCGCGGGCCTGGCGATGCTGGTGATCGTGCTGATTCCCGGTATCGGTCATTCGGTCAACGGCGCCCAGCGCTGGCTCCATCTGGGGCCGGTGGCGATGCAGGTCTCGGAGCCGGCGCGCCTGTGCCTCGTTCTCTATATCGCGGGCTATGCTTCGCGGCGGCAGATGGATCTGGCCCGCACCTGGGCCGGGCTGTTCCGGCCGATGGTGTTCCTGGTCATCGCCTGCTTCCTGATGCTGCTCGAGCCGGATTTCGGCGCCGGGGCCATCCTGGTGGCCGTGGCCGGCATCATTCTGTTCGTGGCCGGCGCCCGCCTGTTCCATCTGGCCGTGCTGGGTACGGGCGCGGCGGTGGCGCTGGCCGCGGTGGTGTTTTCGTCGCCGTATCGGATGGAGCGACTGGTGAGCTTTTCCGACCCCTGGGCCCATCCGTTCGCCAGCGGTTTCCAGCTCACGCAATCGCTGATTGCCATCGGGCGCGGGCACCTGTTCGGCGTGGGCCTCGGCAACTCGGTACAGAAACTGTCGTATCTACCGGAAACCCATACCGATTTCCTGTTCGCGATTTATGCCGAGGAGTTCGGTCTGTTGGGGGCGCTGGTGCTGGTCGGCCTGTTCTCGATCGTGGTCTGGCGCGGCTTTGTGGTGGCGCGACGCGCGATCGACGTGGGCCAGTTCTTCGGCGGCTTTCTCGCCTATGGCCTGTCGGGCTGGCTGTCGTTGCAGGCGTTCGTGAACATGGCCGTCAACATGGGGCTGTTGCCGACCAAGGGCCTCACGCTGCCGCTGATGAGCTATGGCGGATCGTCGCTGGTGATGATGTGCACGCTGTGTGCGTTGATCCTGCGCGTGGACCTGGAAAGCGCCGCGGCGGTGCGGGAGCGGGGCCGATGAACGTGTCCAGTCCGCATGTACTGATCATGGCCGGTGGCACCGGCGGCCACGTGTTCCCGGCGCTGGCCGTGGCGCGCGCGCTGATCGCCCGTGGCGCGACGGTGTCGTGGCTGGGCACCTCGTCCGGCATCGAGGCCCGTCTGGTGCCGGCCGAGGGGCTGACGCTGCATACCATCGACGTCGGCGGCCTGCGCGGCAAGCAGCTCACCACGCTGCTGGCCGCGCCCACGAGCATGGCGCGGGCCCTGTGGCAGGCCCGGCGCGTGCTCAAGGCCGTGCGGCCGGCGCTGGTCGTCGGCATGGGCGGTTTCGCCTCGGGCCCGGGCGGCCTGATGGCGCGCATGACCGGCACGCCGCTGCTCATCCACGAACAGAATGCCGCCGCCGGGCTGACCAATCGCGTGCTGGCGCGGCTGGCGCAGACGGTGCTGCAGGCGTTCCCGGAGACGTTCGACGCCGCACGCCGGCCGCGAACGGTGGGCAATCCGGTACGCGCCGATATTCTCGCGCTGCCCGCGCCGGCGGCCCGCTGGGCCGAGCGCCGGGGCCCGATAAGATTGCTGGTGCTCGGCGGCAGCGGCGGGGCGTTGGCGATCAACGAGCGCGTGCCGGCGGCGCTGGCACGGCTGGACCAGGCGCAGCGGCCGCAGGTCTGGCATCAGGCCGGGCGTACGCTGGACGCCGCCGAGGCCGCCTACGCCGAACACGGCGTGCCCGGGCGCGTGGAAGCGTTCATCGACGATATGGCCGAAGCCTACGGCTGGGCCGATCTGGTGGTCTGTCGTTCCGGCGCGCTCACCGTGGCGGAACTGGCCGCCGCCGGCGTGGGCGCCCTGCTGGTGCCGTATCCGCATGCAGTCGACGATCACCAGCGGGCCAACGGCCAGTACCTGGTCACGGCCGGCGCGGCACGGCTGGTGGATCAGGGCGAACTGAGCGCCGAGCGGCTGGCACGGGAGCTGGCCGAACTCATGCCCGATCGCGCGGCCTTGCTGACCCGGGCCGAGGCCGCCCGGGCAGTGGCCTGGCGCGAGTCGACGAATGACATCGTCGATGCCTGTTACCAGACGCTGGAGGTCGCGTGATGGCGCTGGACGGACCCGCAATCCATCACGGCTTCGAGCCGCTCATGCACCGCCCGATGCGTCGTGTGCGCACGGTGCACATGGTGGGGATCGGCGGCGTGGGCATGGCCGGCATCGCACGTGTGCTGATCAATCTCGGCTACGGCGTCACCGGCAGCGATGTGAAGGACAGCGCGACGACGCAGTCGCTGGCCGCGCTCGGGGCCACGATCTATCTCGGCCACAGTGCCGACAACGTGGCCCGGGCCGATGTGGTTGTGGTGTCGACCGCGGTGGCGCAGGACAACCCGGAAGTGGTGGCCGCGCACGACCGGCTGGTGCCGGTGGTGCGGCGCGCCGAGATGCTGGCCGAGCTGATGCGCTTTCGTTACGGCATCGCGGTCGCCGGCACGCATGGCAAGACCACGACCACCAGCCTGGTGGCCTCGCTGCTGGCCGACGGTCATCTCGACCCCACCTTCATCGTCGGCGGCAAGGTGCTGGGTGCGGGCTCGAACGCGCGTCTGGGCGAGGGCCCGTATCTGGTCGCCGAGGCCGATGAGTCGGATGCGTCGTTTCTGTTTCTCACGCCGATGATGGCGATCGTGACCAATATCGACGCCGATCATCTGGAAACCTACGGCGGCGACTTCGCGAAGCTCACCGACACCTTCGTCGAGTTCCTGCACCACCTGCCGTTCTACGGTCTGGCGGTGCTGTGTGTTGACGATCCGGTCGTGCGCCAGATCCTGCCGGATGTCGGCCGCCCGATTACCACCTACGGCATCGATCAGGCGGCCGATTTCCGCGCCGAGAACCTGCGCTTCGACGGCACGGGCACGCGTTTCACGCTGCGCCACAACGGCGACGAGGGTCTCGACGTGCATCTGAATCTGCCCGGCCGCCACAACGTGCTCAACGCATTGGCGGCAGCGGCCGTGGCCCACGAACTCGGGGTGGACATGGCCTCGATCGGCGCCAGTCTGTCGAAATTTGCCGGCATCGGCCGACGCTGCGAGGTACGCGGCGAGATCGATTTCGGCGGCAAGTCGGCGCTGTTGGTCGACGACTACGGTCATCATCCGCGCGAGCTGTCCTCGACCATCGCCGCCGCCCGCACGGCCTGGCCGGATCGCCGTCTGGTCGTGGTTTTCCAGCCGCATCGCTATACCCGCACCCGCGACCTTTTCGAGGACTTCGCCCAGGTGCTGGCGGATCTCGACGTGCTCGTTCTGTGCGAGGTCTACCCGGCCGGCGAAACCGCGATTACCGGTGCCGATGGCCGGGCGCTGGCGCGCGCGGTGCGTGCCCGCGGGCGGGTCGATCCGGTGTTCGTCGACGACGTGCAGGCCTTGCCGACGGTGCTGGACGGCGTGGTCGCCGAAGGCGATGTGGTGTTGACGCTCGGCGCCGGCGATATCGGCACCGTGGCTCAGCGCCTGGTCGCCCGCGGCCGGGGGGGGGATCAATGAGCGCGCGCGGCAGCGGTCTGCACAGGCAGCCGGCGGCCGCTGCGCGCGTGGCGACAGCGTTTGACGTGCTCGGTCAGAACAATGATCGGGGAGGACGGACATGAAATGGATCAATGCACGGCGTCTGCGCGACGGTGCCCTCGGCGCCATTGTGCTGCTGGGGGTGGCCGCCTGTACCTGGCAGGGCATCAAGCCCGACAACGCGGGGCCGCGCCGGCTGTATATCAGCGGCAAATCGGCGCATGTTTCGGACCAGCAGATCGCCCGGATGGCCGCGCCTTACCTCAAGGCGTCGTTCTTCGATGTCGACACCGCAGCGCTCAAGGCGCGCATCGCGAGCCGGCCATGGCTGACCGATGTGCGCGTCTCACGCCATTGGCCCGATGGCGTGGTGGTGCATGTCGCCGATCACAGGGCGGTCGCGGCCTGGGGGGACAAGAGCGTACTGGCCGCCGACGGCCAAGTGTTCACGCCGGATACACGTCCGCCGGGGTTGATCCAGCTGAACGGGCCGGCGAAGGACAGCGCTAAAGTCTATGCACAATATCGCCATCTATCCGGTATCCTCGCCGGTCATGGTGTACATCTTGCGTCGCTTGAGTTGAAGGCGAGCGGTGACTGGCAGGCTCGACTCGACGATGGGCTCGAGCTTCGGCTGGGCCGCGATCAGCTGGCGGCGCGCATGCAGCGTTTCGTTCGCTTCGCGCTTGCGCGTCCGCAGGCGCGCCACGCGCTGGCCGGCGCCGGTTACGTCGATCTGCGTTACAGCGACGGTTTTGCCGTGGGCGGCAGTCGCCACGAGACCGCTTCGGCGAGTCATGAGGAGTCAGTCGGATGAGCAAACGGCCTGAACAGAATCTCATCGTCGGTCTGGATATCGGCACGTCCAAGGTCGCGTGCATCGTTGCCGAGTCCAACAACGGCGAAATCGAGATCATCGGCCTGGGCACCGCGCCGTCCAAGGGCATGAAGAAGGGGATGGTGGTCAATATCGAGTCGACCACGGACTCGATCCGGCGTGCCGTCGAGGAAGCCGAGCTGATGGCGGGCTGCCGTATCCAGTCGGTGCACTGCGGCATCTCGGGCGCGCATGTGCGCTCGCTGAACTCGCACGGCATTGTCGCGGTCCGCAACAAGGAAGTCACCGAGTCCGACATCGAGCGCGTGATCGATGCCGCCTGCGCGGTCGCCATTCCGGCCGATCAGAAGATTCTGCACGTACTGCCCCAGGAATTCGCGGTCGACGACAACGAAGGCATCCAGGAGCCGGTCGGCATGTCCGGGGTGCGGCTCGAGGCCAAGGTGCATATCGTCACCGGCGCGGTGACCTCGGCCCACAACATCCAGAAATGCGTGGCGCGCTGTGGTCTGGAGGTGTCCAAGCTGTCGCTGGAGCAACTGGCTTCGTCGTATGCGGTGCTCACCGACGACGAAAAGGATCTCGGCGTGGCGCTGGTGGATATCGGCGGCGGCACGTCCGATATCGCCGTTTTCGTCAACGGCTCGATCCGGCATACGGCGGTGATTCCGATTGCCGGCGACCAGGTCACCAACGATATCGCCGTGGCGTTACGCACGCCGACCCAGCATGCCGAGCAGATCAAGATCCGCTATGGCTGTGCGCTGCCGGAACTGATCACCGACGACGACGCCATCGAAGTGCCGAGTGTCGGCGAGCGCCCGCCACGGCGGCTGTCGCGCTACACCCTGGCCGAGGTGATCAAGCCGCGCTACGAAGAGTTGTTCATGCTGATTCACAAGGAGTTGGTACGGTCCGGCTTCGAGGATCTGCTGGCCGGCGGCGTCGTGATCACCGGCGGCTCCTCCAAGATGGAAGGGCTGACCGATCTGGCCGAAGAGGTCTTCCACATGTCAGTGCGCCTGGGCACGCCGCAGAAGGTGCGGGGCCTGTCCGACGTGGTGCGCAATCCGATCCATGCCACCGGCGTGGGTCTGCTGGAATTCGGTCATCGCACACAATCCAAGGGTGGCATGCATGTGCCGGCGCAGGACAACAGTTTTGCCCAGGTCTGGGAGCGCATGAAGGCCTGGTTCCAGGGCAATTTCTAGGACACGGTTTCCGGGGCTATCGTTCGGGGCGCGAGGGATGCAAACGGTTTTCCGCAAGGAAAAGCAGGGCAACGCAAGAGGTGCAACATGCCAGAAGTATTTGAGTTCGCGGATCAGGCCAATACACAAGCAGTCATCAAGGTTATCGGCGTCGGTGGCGGTGGTGGCAACACCGTCAACCAGATGGTCGCCGGCGGCATCAAGGGTGTCGATTTCATCTGTGCCAACACCGATGCACAGCATCTGGAACGCTGTGACGCCGATGTGCTCGTCCAGCTGGGCATGAACATCACCCGCGGGCTGGGCGCGGGCGCGGATCCGGCCGTCGGCCGTCAAGCCGCCGAAGAGGATCGCGATCGCATTCGCGAATCCATCGAGGGCGCCGACATGTTGTTCATCACCGCCGGCATGGGCGGCGGCACCGGCACGGGCGCCGCCCCGGTCGTGGCCGAGATCGCCCGCGAGATGGGGATTCTCACCCTGGCCGTGGTGACCAAGCCATTTCCGTTCGAACGCGGCAAGCGCATGGAAGTGGCGCAACGCGGTATCGACGAACTCGGCGGCTTCGTGGATTCGCTGATCGTGATTCCGAACGAAAAGCTACTGACCGCGCTCGGCAAGTCGATCACGCTGAAGAACGCCTTCCAGGCCGCCAACAACGTGTTGCACAACGCAGTGCAGGGCATCTCCGACCTGATCACGCGCCCGGGCATGCTCAACGTCGACTTCGCCGACGTGCGCAAGGTCATGAGCGTGCAGGGCATGGCGATGATGGGCCGGGCTTCGGCCAAGGGCGAGGATCGGGCCCGTGAAGCCGCCGAGGCCGCGCTCGCCAGCCCGCTGCTGGATGATCTGTCGCTGCATGGCGCCCAGGGGCTGCTGGTCAACGTCACCGGCGACGAGAATCTCGGCATTCACGAGTTTCAGATCGTCAACGAGGTCGTGGCCGAGATGGGTGGTGACAACGCCGAAGTCATCATCGGCATGGCCGAGGACCCGGAAGCCGGCGACGAAATTACGGTCACCGTGGTCGCCACCGGTCTGGGCCAGCAGCAGCTCGAACAGCGCGAAGCGCCCCAGGCGATCAAACGCGATGCGGCGGGGCAGATGCGTTACGAGGACCTGGATCGTCCGACCGTGATCAGGCAGTCGCCGCGCCAGGGCAACCGCGAAAGCACGGCGGTCGATATGGATTACTTTGACGTGCCGGCGTTCTTGCGCAACCAGGCCGACTGACGGACGGGCGCCGCACGACCGACATTGCGTTGCCGCGACGCCGCCGCCGATCTACAGGATCGGTCGGTGGCGGTGCGTCGCCGGGTGTTATATTGGCCGGCTTTGCGCGCGGTCTTGCGTTGAAACGGCGGAATTAAGTCGGAGTTAATACACCGATCATAAACTCCGGCGCAAGATAACAACTCATTGTGACGTAAAGGTTACGGTCGCCCCGGCGCGGCCCGACGAATGCCAGGGAAGACGCTCATGCTTCGACAGCGCACGCTCAGGAACCCGATCCGCGCCACCGGCGTTGGGCTGCATACGGGCCGCAAGGTCTATATGACGTTGCGCCCCGCCGAGGCGAATCAGGGCATCGTCTTCCGGCGCAGCGATCTAGATCCCGCCGTGGACGTGACGGCCAGCGCTTTTGCCGTGGGTGATACCACCCTGGCGACAACGCTCGTCAATGGCGACGGTGTGCGCATCAAGACGGTCGAGCATCTATTATCGGCCATGGCGGGCCTCGGTATCGATAATGCAATTGTCGAATTGTCGGCCGACGAACTGCCCATTATGGATGGCAGCGCTGGCCCTTTTGTGTTTTTGATCCAGTCGGCTGGTATTCAGGAGCTCGACGCAGCGAAGCGTTTCATCCGCGTCAAACGGCCAGTGGAAGTGACCGACGGCGACAAGTGGGCGCGGTTCGACCCCTTCGATGGCTTCAAGGTGAGCTTCGCCATCGACTTCGATCATCCGGCCTTCGCCGAGGAGACGCAGTCCGCGACCGTCGACTTCTCGACCACGTCCTTCGTTCGCGAGGTCAGTCGTGCGCGTACCTTCGGTTTCATGCGCGATATTGAATATCTGCGCTCGAACAATCTGGCGCGCGGCGGGTCGATGGATAATGCCGTCGTGCTCGACGACTATCGCGTGCTCAATGCGGACGGCCTGCGCTACGACAATGAATTCGTGCGGCACAAGATCCTGGATGCCATCGGTGATCTGTATCTGTTGGGCCGTGGTTTAATCGGCAGCTACTCCGGCTACAAGTCAGGCCATGGTCTGAACAACAAGCTGGTTCGTGCGCTGCTTGAGCAGGAACATGCCTGGGAGGTGATCACCTTCGAGGACAGCGCGGCCTTGCCGATCTCCTATATCAATGCGCGGCCGGCGACCGCGGCCGCCGCGGCGTAGCGGCCGCCCGGCGTCTGACTTGCTGTACCCATCGAGCCGGCCTTGCGCCGGCTTTTTTTTGGCCACGGCGCCGGGTTGGTCGGTGCGGCGCGATCGTTGCGCTTGCGGGAGACTCTAGGCCCGGCTGCCCGGGCGCGGCGGCGAGGGCGTTGTGCTCGCTTTACGCGAGAAAACGGCGACAGGCCGTGATGCGCAGCGGCCCAGTCGGCGTTAGCGCAAAACGCCGTCGCGATACAGCCGCCAGAGTATCGGCCAGGCATAGATGAGCGGGTGGCGCCGCAGCCGCGGGCTGACCTCGATCGCGACCCCGGTGTGTCGCTCCAGTTTCCAGGCGGCGTAGTCGATTGCGTTGTCGAAGGTGAAGCAGGCCTTGGCCAGCCGCAGGACCGAAACCGCGCGTCCCGCCGGCGCCCGCAGCCGCCAGGCGCGAAGGGCGTGCTGGCGCTGGGCGGCGCTTGGCCGCCAGGCAATACGACCGTCCGCGCATTGTTCGGTCTCGAACCCCAGATGGTCGCGTGCCATGAGCAGGCGGCGGGCGTATTCGGGACGATCGTGTTCGGCGATGCGCAAGCCGCGCTCGCCCCCCTCGGTGCGCAACTCGCCGCCGTAACTGAGCGCGAGTGCGGCGCCAAACGCTTGGGCGGGCAGCATGGGGGGTGTCAGTGCCGGCAGGCTCTGGTCGAGCAGGGTGATCACGGCCTGGCCGCAACAGGCGCGCACCGCCTGGCGGATGGCGTCATTGGCGGCGTACACGATGGCCACGGGTTGCGCGAACCGGCCCCACAGACTCGACAACCAGCCGCGGGCGACGCCGTCGCGCAAATCGTCGAGGGTGACCACCGCGTACTTGCAGCGCAGCGTCGCGGCTGCGGTCCCGCACTCCAGGTAATAGACATTCGGCGGCAGCATTCGGTTGGCCGCGGCAGCAGCACGACTGGCGTGTGCCGCGCGGTAGCGATCGACCACCACATAGAAATCGACCAGCCCCGCGGTCGGGTCGCCGCCGCGCAGGCAGGAGCCGTAATACACGATCGCGCGCACGGCTTGTCGATGGCGCCGTCGCACTGCCTCGATCAGCGGCCGGAGCGCGTCGGCCTGCCCGCTTTCGCAGGGGCCGGCTATGGCCTGGAGGGCGGCGGCATCGGCGAGCGGTTGATCCATGGCGCGGTCAAAGACTCAGAAAGGGGACATGGCCGGCCACGGACAAGCGGACCGGGCCGTCGTCGGGGCGACTGCGGTAAAATTCGCCATCGACGATGAATCCGTCGTCGAACGCCAGTCGGAGCTCGTGGCTGTTGTGGCTGACGTAGCCGGCGCCTTCCGCAGCCTTGAAGCCGCGCGACCAGCCACGCGCGACAAAAGGCAGGCGCAGCAGGAAACGCGAGGCATTCTGGCTGATCGTGGTCCAGGCGATCGGGGCCTGTTCGCGGCCCCAGAACGGGTGGAAACTCAAGACCAGCCGATCAAGGGTCGAGGCCACCATCAGCAAGGTGGGATCGTCCACCGTGCGGCCTGCGTCGTCGACCAGGCGAATCCGGGTCGGGGCGAAATGCCGGCGGTCCTGCAGAGCCACCGATTTGAGGAAACGCAGGAACGCCAGGCCCGGGCCGGCCTCGCCCCGAAGGCCTTTGCTATGCAGGTTCTGCTGGGTGTACTGAACGGCGTGGTGCACCGCGCCAACACCGAAAAACATCCCGCATACGGGGGGCTGGCTGTCCGAGGCCTGGATGCGCAGCACGGCGCGATCGGCGATCGTGGCCCGGCTTTGCCGGCCGCCCGAGGCCGCCCAGTCGAGCAGGGGCTGCCAGCCGCGGCGCCGCACATCGACGAAACCCACGTCGCGGGCGGTCATGTTGGTGCTGCCCGTGGGTACGAGGGCGAGTACCGGCAGCGTATCGAAAAGATCGTCGAGCAACACATGGCTGAGCACGCACTGCACGGTGCCGTCGCCGCCGGCCACGGCCAGTGTATCGACGCCGAGCGCGGCCAGCTCGGTAACCGCGCGCGCGATCTCGTCGGGTTGCTTGGCCTCGATGGCGGGGACATCGGTCGGCACCGGATGTCGCCCCCAGCGCCGCCGGTGGCGACCGCTCTGCGAGTTGTAGATGATGCCCAGTCGCCGCGGCGCATGCTGCGGATACGACGCGGACAGACCTTCGGTTTCGGCCATCGGCGGATCGACGTTCAGTAAAAACGCTTAGTCTATCTTAGTTGCCGGCGGGCGCTGGCCGCGGGCGCGGCCGAAGACTCAGTTGCCGGCGCGCAGAATCGCCTCGACCTGGCGCAGGTCGGCGACTGAATCAACGTCGACGGCGGCATTGGGCTCGTCCAGCAGTACCGGCCCGGCCTTCAGGCCGTGGCGTTTCGACAGCCTGTTGAAGGCGGCCTCGAGTGACAGTGCGCGCGCGGCATAGCGCGCCAGCGCGACCCAGCCGAGCATGCCGGCGACGATACGCGCGGGATGCTTGCGTTCGCTCTCGACCCGGCGCCAGCGTTCGACCAGGCGGCGCCCGGCCGGGCGGTATACGGCGAACAGGTTGCAGCCGCAGTAGGCATCCGGGCCCAGCCGGGTCGCGGTGCGCCGGCTGGCGGGATAGGCCGCCCGCACGCGCGCGTAGTCCACCAGGCCGACGCCGAGATCGAGATCGCGATCCGGTCGACACATGGCGGCGACCATGCCGGGAGTGAGTAACGCGTGGTCGGCCGTGGTGATGAGCACCGGGCGTCCGGCGGCAATGGTGTCGAGCGCGGCCATGGCGCTGGCCACGGGGGAGGGCCCGGGCGCGATCCAGCGCGCATCGGCCGCGGCGATCAGCGCGCGCAATGCGGGATTGGCATCGACGATGGCGGTATCCGGGCCGACCACGCGGCATTCGCTGATGTCGTCGCAGCGCGCCAGCGTATCGAGTACGCGGCCCAGCAATGGCCGGCCGGCCACGTCGGCCATTGCCTTGCACCCGGCCCCGGTGGCGCGGGCCACGGGATCGTCGGCGCCGCGGTCGCCAGCGAGGACGATGGCCACCCAGCCGCGGGCATCCGCGTCCGGCCCGGTCACAGTGCCTTCCGGTAGATCCGATAGGTCTTGTAGGCGCTGGCGCCCAGGCGCTCGATGATATCGCGCATGCCCTTGTTGTCCTCGAGAATCCACGACAGCTCACAACCGGTGGCGCCGTGCTTGCGCAGACTGGCCTGCATGGCGGCGATCACGCCGAAGGCCAGGGCGGCACCGAGCGGGCCGTCCTGGTAGGCCTGGCGCACGCCCATCAATGGCACCCGGGAGGTCTGCGGGAACCGCACCTTGAGCCGCCACAGCAGTTTCGCCACCGCGACCGGGGACAGGCGCCCGTCGAGATCGCGCGAGGCCTCGTTGAGGTTGGGCAGGCCGACGATGAAGGCGGCCGGCGTTCCGTTCACCTCGGCGATCTGCACCAGGTCGTCGGCGATCAGCAGTTTGAGCGTATTGCCCATGTCGCGGAATTCGGCCGCCGTGAACGGCACGAACCCCCAGTTGTTGGCCCAGGCGTCGTTGAAGATATCGCGCAGGGTGTCGAGCTCTTCGGTATAGCGCGAGCGGTCGATCGGCCGGATGCGCATGCGGGACTGGTAGCGCGCGAGCAGCCGCTGCATCGCCTTCGGGTGCTCGAAGGCCAGGTCGACCCAGTAGGCGAGCGTGTCCACGGCCTTGCTGTACCCCTCGGCTTCCACGTGGGGCGCGTAGTAGTCGCGACCGTGTCCCATCATCATCATGGGGGGCGTGTCGAAGCCGTCCACGAGCAGGCCGCATTCATCGTTGATGGTCAGATTGAAAGGGCCGTGTACGGCTTCCATGCCACGCTCGGCCAGCCATGCTTCGGCGGTCGCGAGCAGACCGGCGAACACCCGGGGGTCGTCGATCGCCTCCAGCATGCCGAAGTAGCCGACCCGGTCGCCGTGTTCGCGTTCGCGCAACGGATCGATCTGGGCGGTGATGCGGCCGACCGGCCGCCCGTCGATCCACGCCAGCCAGGCCTGCCAGTCCAGGTGCTCGAACGCAGGGTTGTGCTTCGCCGACAGATGCATGCGCCGTTCGATATGCAGTGGCGCGCGCCATTCCCTGCGATCGGCATAGATGGCGTGCGGCAGGCGTATGAAGCGCTTGAGATCGCGGGTCGACGCGATCGGCGTGATGGTGACGGCGGAGGGTTGTTCGCTAACTGCCATGAGTGGGTCCCGGTCGGTCTCGCGCGGGCAATATACGTCAGGATTATGTCCGGCGACCAATGCACGCCCGGTCGCGGCGCGCCGGCCGTGCCGCATTAATGCCGCGGCACTTCTATATTAACGAAAAATTCATGTCAGCTCTGGCAGCATCCGCGCGCAGTCGAGCGGCGTAAACCCCGTTGTCGGTGACCCGGCAGCCCGCGGTGCCCTCGCATCCACCCGCTCACAAGCTCGTCGGCGCTACGTGCCTAGTGCAAAAGCCGCCGATTTGCAGTAAAATTTGAGGATTGATGGCACGTGCAACAATGGTCGATCGGGGGCCGGGCCGTTCAGGCTGCGTGCCGGTGCGGTTCTCGACAATAAATGCGTCGGTTGGAGTGTCTGTCAGCCAGTCTGGCGGCCAGTCGAATTTTGTCGGCGGGCAGTCGGTGGCGGCCATGATGCCGACGTGGGCCGTCCCGTCCCACGCTTGCGATATGACAACGCCACTTACGTTTGGGGTTGCCCCACGTTCGTTCAGAAAACAGGTAAATCGATGATCAAGCCAACGCCCACGGAACAGTGGCTATCGATGCGTCGGGGCGATTTCGCCTCGCTTGGAGACGCGCTCGACTATGCGGGCGAAGGCGAGACGGGTTTCAATTTCTACACCGGTCGCGGTGAATTGTCCGACGTGCTCAGCTATGCCGATCTGCGCCGCCGTGCGCGCGACACGGCGCAGCGACTGATGTCGCTCAATCTGGGCGAGGGCGCGCGTGTCGCGCTCGTTGCGGATACGGTGCCCGGTTTCATGGTGTGTTTCTTCGCTTGCCAGTACGCCGGCTATGTGCCCGTGCCGCTGCCGGTGATCGTGGGCCTGGGCAGTCGAGATGCCTACATCCGCCAGCTGCGTTCTCTGCTTCTGGGGTGTCATGCCGACGTGGCCCTGGCGCCCGAGGCGTTCATGAGTTTTCTCGAGTCCGCTGCCGATGGTATGACGTTGTCGTATCTCGGCAGTTACGACTCCCTGGATACGCTGTCGCCGGCCCAGGCTGAATGGCCGGCACCGGACGCCACGCGGACGGCCTACCTGCAATACACCTCGGGCAGCACGCAGTTTCCGCGCGGGGTGGTGATCTCCCAGGCCCAGGTCATGCAGAATCTGTCCAGTATCCTGGAGCTGGGCGTGCAGATGCGCGCCGACGATCGGCTGGTGTCGTGGCTGCCGTTGTACCACGACATGGGGCTGGTCGGTTTCATGCTGGCCGCGCTGACCTCGCAGCGCTCGGTCGATTATCTGGCGACGCGCGACTTCGCGATGCGTCCGCGTCAGTGGTTGTCGCTGATCAGCCGCAATCGCGGCACGATTTCGTTCAGCCCGTCGTTCGGCTATGAGCTGTGCTCGCGTCGCATCCGGCACAATGCCGACGATTTCGACTTGTCGAGCTGGCGGATTGCCGGTGCCGGCGCGGAAACGATCCGGCCGGACTCGCTGGATCGCTTCGCCGATACGCTGGCACCCGCCAAGTTCGATCGTCGCGCGTTCGTGGCGTGCTATGGCATGGCCGAGTGCTCGCTGGCGATCAGTTTTGCGCCGCTGGACCGGGGATTGGCGGTTGATCATGTCGACGCCGAGGCGTTGGCTGAGTCCGGAGTCGCCGTGCCGGCCTCGTCGGCAAGCGATCAGCGGGCGGCGCGTTTTGTCGAATGCGGCGAAATCCTGCCTGAATACGACTTCGAGATTCGTGGCGACGCCGGTGAGGCGCTCGGTGAGCGCCAGGTCGGCACCGTGCATGTGCGCGGCCCGAGCGTCATGTCCGGCTACTTCGAGCAGCCCGAGGAAAGCGCGCGCGTGCTCTCGGACGACGGCTGGCTCAATACCGGCGACCTGGGTTATCGCATCGGCCGCCGCATCGTGATTACCGGTCGTGCCAAGGATCTGATCATCGTCAATGGCCGCAACATCTGGCCGCAGGATCTCGAGTGGCTGGCCGAATCCCAGCCCGAGCTGCGCCCGGGCGATGCACTGGCCTTCGCGGCGCCGTCCGAGTCCGGCAGCGATGGCGCGGTGCTGGTCATCCAGTGCCGGGTGCGCGATCCGGCGGACCGTGAGGCCTTGATCAAACGGCTGGAAGGACTGATGCGTCGCGAGTGCGGCGTCGAGTGCCTGGTCGAGGCGGTCGAGCCGCATACCCTGCCGCGAACGTCGTCGGGCAAGCTTTCGCGTGCCGGCGCGCGTCGTGACTACATCGAGCGGCTGGCTGAGCGACTCCGGCGTCGACAGGCGGTTTCGCCCGCCGAGGCGGCGGTGGTCGAAAGCGATCGACAGGCCGGCTAGACCCCCGTGGCGGTTGTAGCAGTCACCGGGGCCACCGGCTTTATCGGTCGCGCCACGGTCGGCGCGTTACGCGCCGCCGGGCATCGGGTCCAGGCGCTGGCGCGCTCGCCGGAGGCCGCCGGCGCGATCCGTGCCATGGGCGCGATCCCGGTGCGCGGCGATCTGTGCAGTCCGGGGCGGTTGGCCGAGTTGGTATACCGCGTCGATGCGCTGGTGCATTGCGCCGGCCAGGTTCGCGGCGTGTCGCATCGGGATTTCGCCGAGGTCAATGTGACCGGTAGTGCCCGCCTGTTTGCGGCCGCGCACCGGGCCGGCTGCCCTGTGCTCGCCTTGTCGTCCCTTGCCGCGCGCGAGCCCGCGCTGTCGCACTACGCGCTGAGCAAGCGCACCATGGAGTGCCTGCTGGCCGAATCCGATGCGCCGGCGCCGGCCTTCGTGCTGCGCCCGCCGGCGGTCTATGGGCCGGGCGATCGTGAGCTGGCCCCGTTGTTCGAGGCCATGGGGCGGGGCTTCGCGCCGATTCCCGGTAATCCGCACGCCCGGGTTTCGCTGATCCACGTGCATGATCTCGCCGCCGCGATCGTGGCCTGGGTCGATGGCGGCGCGCGCGCGAGCGGGATTTTCGAGATTCACGACGGCCACGCCGGCGGCTACAGCTGGGACGAGATCGTGGCCATCGCGGGGCGGCTGCGCGGCGCGCCGATCCGCCGCATGGTATTGCCGCTGAGCGCGCTGCGGGCGACGGCGGCGCTCAACAGTGGTTGGGCGCGCCTTGCGGGGCAGGCGCCCATGTTCACGCCGGGCAAGCTGCGCGAGCTGCGTCATGCCGACTGGGTGGCCGACAATGCCTCGCTGGCCGGCGTCATCGACTGGCAACCGCAACTGGATCTGCCGGCGGGCCTGGCCGCAACCTGCGACTGGGCCGGCGCTTCGCCCGACAACGGATCAAACGATGAGCAACCGCTACGACGAAATCTACGCCCATCTGAACGAATTGCTCGTGCCTTTCGTGCCTGCGGGTACGACGATCGAGCCCCAGACCCGGCTGGTGGACGACCTGGGGCTGGACTCGGTCCAGGTGATGGAAGTCCTGATGGAGCTCGAGGATCGGCTGGACGCCTCGATTCCGATGAACTTCCTGCCGGACGTCGAGACGATGGACGACCTGGTGAAAGCGATGAACGACAGTCTGGCGGCCTGAGTCTGTTCGACAAGTTCGAGCCGATCGCCCGCGTGCGTCGCGACATCGAGGCCTCGGGCATCGATCCCCTGGGTGTGCCGATCGAGCGCGTCATTTCGGCCAGCGAGGGCGTGATCGGCGGGCGTCGCATGATTCTCGCCGGCACCAACAATTATCTCGGCCTGACCTTCGACGACAACTGCGTCGAGGCGGCGGTCGCTGCCGTGCGGTCCCAGGGTACCGGCACCACCGGCTCGCGCATGGCCAATGGTTCCTATGACGGCCATGTTGCGCTTGAAGCGGAGCTCGCCGCGTTCTACGGCATGGGCCACGCGGTCGTGTTCTCCACCGGTTATCAGGCCAATCTCGGCATGCTGGCGGCCGTGGCTGGCCCGCGCGATACCGTGATGCTCGATGCCGATTGCCACGCCAGCATCTACGACGGACTCAAGCTCGGCGGCGCCCGAACGCTGTTGTTCAAGCACAACGACCCGGCCGATCTCGACAAACGGCTGGGGCGGCTCGGCGATGCGGCGGCGCATACGCTGGTGGTGGTCGAGGGCATTTACAGCATGCTCGGCGACGTTGCCCCGCTGGCCGAAATCGTCGCGGTGGTCAAAAGGCATGGCGCGGCCATCCTGGTCGACGAGGCCCATTCCATGGGCATCGTGGGCAAGCGCGGGCGCGGCGTGGTGGAGGCCGCCGGTGTGATGGATCAAGTGGATTTCGTGGTCGGCACCTTCAGCAAGAGCCTGGGCGCGGCCGGCGGGTTCTGTGTGAGCCCGCACCCGGAACTCGACATGATTCGTTATGCCAGCCGCCCGTATATCTTTACGGCGTCCCCGGTGCCGTCGGTAATCGCCTCGGTGCGCGCGGCGCTCACGCGCCTGCGCGACGACAACAATCTGCGCGACCGCATCTGGGACAACGCCAATCGCCTGCATCGCGGTTTGTCACGCGCCGGCTTCACGCTCGCGGCACCGCCGGGCCCGGTGGTGGCGGCGGTATTCGAGTCGCGCGCGACCGCGCTCGGCTTCTGGCAGGGTCTGCTGGATCGCGGCGTTTACGTGAACCTGATGCTGCCGCCGGCCACCCCGGCCGGAAAATGCCTGATTCGGGCGAGCCTCAGTGCGGCACACAGCCGTGGGCAGATCGATCATATCGTGGCGGCGTTCAAGGATATCGGCGCGCCGCTGGCCAAGGCGGTGTAAGCGTCCGTGGGCCGCCCCTTCCCGCCGTTTTTCCACGCCGATAGCGGGCGCCGTAGCCCATGAGCCGGCCACGTCCGGCGAGTCCGGAGGTGACGCTGATAACGGGCGCCTCGCAGGGGATTGGCTACGCCCTGGCCCTGGAGTTGGCGAGGCGTGGCGATACGGTCGCCGTTCTCGCGCGTCGCCGGGCCGAACTGGATGAACTGGTCGGACGCATCACCGCCGAGGGCGGGCGTGCACTGGCGGTGACCGCCGACGTGACCGACCGGGCGGCACTGGCCGCGGCGGCGGATCGGGTACGGGCCGAGTTCGGCCCGATCACGCGTCTGGTTGCCAATGCCGGCGGCGGGTCCTCGACCCAGGTGAGGCACTACGACGCGCAGGCCGTGGAAGATACGGTCCGGCTCAATTTGATGGGCACGGCCAACGCGGTCGGCGTGGTGCTCGACGATATGCTCACCGCCGGGCGCGGGCATCTGGTGGCCATGGGCAGCCTGGCGGCGATGCGCGGATTGCCGACCGCGGCCGCGTACTCGGCGGCCAAGGCGGGCGTGGCGAACTTCATGGAAAGCCTCGCCATTGATCTGCGTCATAGCGGCATCGACGTAACACTGTTAGAACCGGGGTTCGTGGCCAAGCCAGATTCGAAAAAGCGTCGAATGCGCATGCCGTTGTCCATCGCCAGCGCCCGGATGGCAACGGCCATCGTCGCCCGTCGGCGCTACTGGCGCGGCCCGACTGGCCTGGTATTTGCGGCCAATATACTGCGATTGCTACCTTTTTCCGTCTACAGTCGAGTGCTGGCCGGGCGAGGTCGGAGCGCCGATTCTTGAACACGCATTTCGACTACAACAGCGAGGCAACCTATGAGTGCTGATTCGTCCGGTATCGCCGGATTTCGACGCAAGGCCGTCAAGCGTTTCGGCAAGAAGCTGTTCCGCGGCACGCTGATGGATTTTCTTTCCGCCCAGTCCAAAATCCCGGACGAGCCGGTGCTCGACAACGCCTTGTTCCCCTGGGCCGAGGGCGTACGCCTGCAGTGGACGGCCATGCGTGACGAACTGGATCAACTGCTGGAGCGGCGCAACGCGCTGCCCAGCTTCCAGGAAATCAGCCCGGATCAGTCGCGCATCTCCACCGACGATCAGTGGAAGACATTCTGGCTGCATGGGTTCGGTGAGCGCATGGAGTTCGGCCGCAAGCTGTGTCCCGCCACATCGGCCGCACTCGATCAGATTCCCGGTCTGTCGAATGCCTTCTTCTCGATCCTCGGGCCCGGCAAGCATATTCCGCGTCATCGTGGCGTGACCAAGGGGCTGGTCCGCTGCCATATCGGGCTGCGGGTGCCCGATTCGCCCGAGCCATGTCTGATTCAGGTTGAGGACGTAGACTGCCACTGGAAGGAAGGCGGTATGTTCTTTTTCGATGACACCTATCGGCATGAAGTCTGGAACAAGACGGACGGCGAGCGCGCTGTCCTGTTGTTCGATATCGAGCGGCCCATGGGGCTGCCGGGCCGGGCCGTGTCGCGGGCCATGATCGCGGCGCTCAAGCGCACCGCGTATTTTCGTGATGCCATGGCCAACCAGCGGGCATGGGAAGCGCGCTACCGGGCGGCCACAGGCTAGATCGATGGGGAGCACACGTCGATCCGGACGCTAAAGGCAATCGATCGATGAGGGGATGATTCATGGCGCGATTCTATTTTTCGGGCCGGCGTAGTCACGAAGTCGGCACATGGCGACGGCGCTTGATGTGGTGGAGCGAGGCGGCGTTGCTGAAAAGCCTCATCGGCCTGTTGCGCGTACTGCCGTTGAAAGCGGCGTTTGCGTTCGGCGCAGTGCTCGGGGAAGGCTTCGGGCGTCTGTCGCCGCGGGTCGAGAAGGTGCGCCGCAACCTGCGCGTGGTGTTCCCGGAGGCCGGCGGCGAAGAGCTGGATCGGGTCACCCGTGCGTCGTTTGCCAATGTCGGCGTGGCCATGGCCGAGCTGGCCAATCTCGACCGGTTGTGGCGCGATCGCGATGAGCGGATCGAGTTCAATGTGCTGCCCGGCGCCCACGTGCCGCGCCGCGACCGGCCGAGCGTGTTCGTGACGGCGCATTTCGGCCCGTGGCAGCTGACGCCGCTGATCGGGCGTTATTACGACGTCCCGCTCCCGGTGATCTATGCCCCGGAACAGAACCCCTATGTCGATCGCACACTGAATCGCCTGCGCGCGGCCTTTGCCAATCCGCTGGTCTCGCGTGATGGCGGGATGCGCATGTTCATGCGCTCGTTGTCGCGGGGGGAGTCGATCGGCATGACCGTCGACACCCGCCTGGACAGCGGTGAAGAGGTGTCGTTCTTCGGGCAACCGGCGATGACCAACACCGCGCCGGCACGACTGGCGTTGCGCTTTGATTGCGATTTGGTGCCGATACTGGCCGAACGCCTGCCCGGCGGGCGGTTTCGTGTGAACATTCACCCCCCGATCATGCCGAGCCAGCCCGAGGCCAGCCGCGACGACAAGGCGCTGGACATGAGTCGCCAGATCAACGCGCTGTTCGAAAGCAAGATCGCGCGGCAGCCGGACCAGTGGCTCTGTCTCAGGCGGCGCTGGCCGGAGACGGTCGAGCAGCAGCACGCTTAGGCCACGGCCGGATCGGCCGGGCCGTGACAGATACGACAATCGGGTATTGCAGAGGTAGAGCGCGTGGCGATTCGAACCAAACGGGTGGTTGAAACGTTCCTGGCGGGAGATCTGCGGCACGCAGAATCCGTTCAGACCCGCCCTTTATGTCTGAAGCTGCCGCCCAAGCCGGGCGTCACACCCAGCGATAAACCGGCCGTGCGCATTTTTCTTGGCACCGAGGCCGTCCAGTTTCGTGCCGAGCGCGCCTTCGTGTGGTCGGTCGAGCGGGTCCGTGATCCGTCGCGGACCTACGAAATCCATCTGATGAAGGATTTCGCCGGGTTCGAGCGACGGCTCTGGCTGACGGGCTTCACCAACTATCGCTTCATGATCCCGGAGCTGGCCGGCGGTCGTGGGCGCGCGATCTATAACGACGCCGATCAGATCTATCTGCGTGACCCGGCCGACTTGTTCGATCTGGACATGGAGCAGGCGGGCGTGCTGTCGATCAACGACCGCGATACGTCGGTCATGTTGATCGACTGCGCGAAGATGATCGATCTGTGGAATGGCAGCACCGCCCGCAAGATCGGCAATCGCGAGCTGGAAAAACGCATGCGCGAGGCCGGCTTGTGGGGCGATCTGGATAACAGCTGGAATGCGCGCGACGCCGAGTACGTGCCCGGTGAGTCCGGGCTGGTGCACTACACCACCATCCATAGCCAGCCCTGGCGCCCGACGCCGCAGGACTTCGTCTATCGCGCGAACCCGGCCGGCGAGATCTGGTCGAGCATCGAGCGTGAAGCCGATGCCGCCGGTTTCCAGGTGTTCGGCCCGCGTCATCCCACGCCGGATTTCGCCGCGCGGGCGTCGCAGCGGCGCTTCGAGAGTCCCTCCGCGGCGCGCCTGGCCGATTTCAAACGCCTGATCGAGGATGCCGAGGCGGGCTCGATGGCGTACTACGGATACGATCGCCCCGAAACCCTGACCACACTTGGCGATATACCTGCCCGCATGGCGCGGCCGGAAAGCCTGGCCGACGGCGCGGCGCGTGAGCCGGTCGATGTCGTGGCCGCCGATGGGCTTGCGCAGCTCCCGGATCCGGACGTGGCGTGGGTGCTGGATTCGTTGTTCGCGCAGGCGCGTCGTGCGGTGATTGTTGCCGTGGCCCTGGATGATAGCGCGCAGCGCGCCACCCCGGCTGATCCGCTCTGGTGGTATCAGCAGCTCGAGGCGGCCGGCCGGCGTGCCCCGACCCGGCATTGGCGCCTGGTCGTACGCAAGCCGCGCCTCGCGCGTGCGCCGAAGGTGTGGCGCTGGTCCGGCGGGGCGCTGCTGTCGACCACGCCACGGGTATGGGCGCTGCTGCACTACAAGACAGGGCATCGCAGTCAGACACTGGGCCTGGCCGAAGCGCTGGGCTGGCGCGTCGAGCGCAAGGAAATCGTGCGGACGCCGCTGCGTCACGGCCTGGCGATGGCGCGCGACGCGGTTGGTCTGGGTGGCCCGGGGTGGCCGGGCGACCTGAAGGCCCCGTGGCCGGACGTGATCGTGGCATCGGGTTGGTTGCCGGCGGTGGCAGCCCGCGCCGTGCGCAAGCGCAGTCGGGCTGCCTCGCGGCTGGTTCTCATGGGCCGCCGCGGCGGCCGTGTCGGCGAAACCCAGGATATCGCGGTGGTCTGCCGTCATTTCCGCGTGCCGCCCAGTCCGCGTCAAATTGAAACGATCCTGCCGCCGAACAAGGTGGCCGCGAACCAACTCGCGCCGGCGCGCGAGCGCTGGCCCGACCTGTTTCCCGCCGATCGTACGCCCCGGGTGGTCTGGCTGGTCGGCGGCGATAACGCGCAGCATGCGCTGGATGCCACCACGGCGGGCGCACTCGCCGCACGGATTCAGTCGCAGACGGCCGCGGCCGGCGGGGCGTTGGCGGTGCTGACCAGTCGTCGCACCCGGGGCGAAGCGGCCGAGGCGATACGCGCCCGGCTGGACGAGACGGCGCAGTTTCTGCCCTGGCAGCCCGCGGGCGAGGATGAGAATCCCTATATCGGGTATCTGGCCGCGGCCGATATCCTGGTTGTGACCGGCGAGTCGGAATCGATGATTGCCGAGGCCGTGGCCACCGGCAAACCGGTCTATATCGCACCACTGCCCGATGCCCGGTCGAATCTACGGCGGCGTGTGGCGGACTGGGTTGTGCGCCAGGCCGAGCGCGATCGGTTCAATGCGCGCGGTTCGCGCCGGCCCCAGGAAGGGTTGCAGTACGCCTGCGCGCGTCTTGTCGATCGGCGCGTGTTTCTGCCGCGGCGTGATATGGCGGCCTTGCACGAATCGTTGGTGGCCCATGGCGTGGCGCGCATGCTTGATCAAGCGCTGGAGTGCTGGCGTCCGTCGGCCTGGCACGAGACCCAATGGCTCGCCCAGCGTATTCGCGCCATGTTGCGACTTCCGGATGCTGCCGGCCAAGCGGTCGATGTCGAGGCCGAGCCGATTGCGGCCGTCCATGCCAGCTAGCGGGCACGCCACCGAGCTGCCACGGGTCTGGGTGCTGCTCGGCGAGGGCGCCGGCGGGAACGCCCAGATGATCGCGCTGGCCGAGGCGCTCGGCTGGCCCTACGAGACACGCCAGTTGTCGTGGAACCGGCTCAATCATTTGCCCAACCCGATCATCGGCGCCCGGGCCTGTACGCTTGATCGGGCCGCCGATACGCTGGCCGCACCATGGCCGGATCTGGTCATCGCGGCTTCGCGCCGCTCGGCGCCGATCGCGCGCTGGATCAAGAAACAATCGGGCGGGCGGACGAAACTCGTGCATCTGCTGCATACGCAGATGCCATTGCATCATTTCGACCTGGTGGTCACGCTGGCCCAGTTCCGTGTGCCGGATGCGCCCAACGTGCAGCGCAACACGCTGCCGCTCAACGTGGTGGCACCCGAGCGTCAGGCCGAGGCTGCCGATCGCTGGCAGGGCCGGCTGGCCGCGTTGCCGCGCCCTTGGATCGCGGTGCTGGTCGGCGGCAACAGCTCAAGCTACAGGCTGGATGCCGCCACCGCGGCGCGCCTTGGCCGGCAAGCCGATGCCGCGGCGCGCGAGGCGGGGGGCAGTCTGCTGGTCACGACCAGCCGGCGAACCCCGGCCGCGGCGGCCGAGGCCCTGGTGGCGGCGATTGACGTGCCGGCCGAAATCTATCGCTGGCAATCGCGCGATGCCGATAATCCATACGGCGCGTTCCTCGCGCTGGCGGATCGCTTCATCGTCACCGGCGACAGCGCCTCGCTGCCGGCCGAGGCCGCGGCCACCGGCCGGCCCGTGCGTTTGTTCGAATGGCCTGCGAAAAAACAAGTCAGGCGTGGATCCGGCACGCTCGCACGCTGGCATCAACGGCTGGTGTATTGGGGCTGGGTGAAGCCTCGCCGCGATTTCGGCGCCTTTCATGCGACGCTGAGGGAGGCCGGTCTGGTCGATAACCCGACCCCGGCCGCCGTGCCGGACGACATGGCGGCTACCGTGGCTCGCATCCGGGCGCTGTTCGCGAATTGAACGCATCTGGACGTGGCCTTATTCTTTCTTCCCCCTGACGCGAATTGGCGTGTAAGTGATGCAATATCTCGACTTCGAACGACTGTCCCGGATCGAAACCAGCGAGTTCCGGAACGCGTATCCCTATCCCTGGCTCAATCCGGCGGCACTGTTGACCGACGCGGCCTACGACAAGCTGTACGAGACCCTGCCGACGGTCGACCAGATGGTTCCCAGCTTCGGCGTGAAACGCTCGCACGGGCAGAAGCCCCATGATCGCTACGCGCTGGAATACGACGAAAGCCTGAATATCGACCCGGCCTGGCATCAGTTCGTCGCGGAACTGAAGAGCGAGGCATATCATGCGTTTATCAAGCGCATGTTCGGTCGCGGCCGTTTCAAGCTCAATTTCCACTGGCACTATGCCCCGACGGGCAGTTCCGTGTCGCCGCATTGCGATGCCACGCGCAAGCTGGGCTCGCATATTTTCTATTTCAGCCCGCCGAGTGTCTGGAAACCGGAATGGGGCGGCGATACCGTCATTCTCGATGACCACGGGCGCTTCAGCCGCAAGTCGGCGCCGGATTTTTCGGATTTCGACCAGGCGTTCGCCGGCGAGAGCATCGGCAACTACAGCCTGCTGTTCCAGCGCCAGGAACGCTCCTGGCACGGGGTGCGCGAGATCACTTGCCCCGAGGGCATGTATCGCAAGGTATTCATCGTGGTGATCAATGATCGTCTGCGCGCCGGCATCCGGCGGCTGAAGGGGCGCCTGGCCGGGGAAGCGCGTCGGGATGTCTGAGCCGGTACAACGCGGTGACGGCACCGGCGCGGCAGCGCCGCCGCCCGATCCGCAGCGCTCCACCGTCGTCGTGGTACTGGGCGCCGGTCGGAGCGGGACCAGCGCGATCACGCGCGGCCTGGCCGCGCTCGGCGTCGATCTCGGCGATAAGCTGCGCGCGGGCAGCGGCAAGAATCCGACTGGTTTTTTCGAAGACCTGGACTGTCTGGCGATTGCCAAGAAGCTCAAGCAGCGGCTCGGTATTCGCGGCCACAGCCTGCGCCTCATCGATGAGGCCGAATGGCACGAGCCCGGGCTGCAATCGCTCGTCGCCGAGGCGGCCGGACTGTGGCGGCCGCGCTTCGGCGCCACGCCGCTCTGGGGCTATAAATACGCGCGAACCCTGCGCACGCTGCCCTTCTGGGCGCAGGTGCACGACGCACTCGATCTGGACGTGCGCTATCTCGTCGCGCTGCGCAACCCGCTGTCGGTGGCGCGGTCGCGCGCCCGGATCAACCCGCAGCGCGGTCGCCAGGTCTGGTCCGACCTGGAGTGGCTGGTCAACGTCGTTCCGTATTTCGCGACCGTCATGGAGCGGCCGTGCGCGGTGGTTGACTTCGACCGGATGATGGCCGCGCCGCAGGCCCAGCTCGCCCGGGTTGCCCGCGATCTGGGATTGCCGACGGGCGCGGCCGAGCGTGCCGGCGTGGAAGAGTACGCCACCCGGTTTCTGCAGCAGGACAAGCCCAGCACGCGTTTCACGCGCGACGACCTGTGGGCCGACCCGCAAGTCAACCGCTGGACCGCCGAGGGCTACACCTTGCTGAACAAGGTGGCGAACGACGAACTGCGCCTCGACGATGCCGAGTTCGTCGATCGATGGTCGCAGGTGCGTGCCGCGGTGGCCGACCTGGGCCCGCTGTTGTCCGAATTCGATTACCTGCGTGGCCAACTCGTGCGCGCGGGTTGGAATCCGGCGAGCCCGGTTCAGCAGGCACGACAGGTCTGGCGGGATCTGCGGAGTCGTTAGGTGCCCGGTTCCGCCAGCAAGTCGTTGGGCGGAAAAGGAGTGGCGCCGGATTACCATGCCGCTCGCGCGTGAAAAGCGAACGGATTTCGTCCATTCAACGCCTCGCGTTTTGCCTGGAACCGTAAGCAGTCGGGCGCGACGACGGCGGGCGAGACCGTCCGCGGTCGGCCGTGCCCCGCTGGCGCCCCGTGTTTCGCTTGCCGCCGGATTTTTCGTTGATCAGCTCCGGGCGCGTTCAACATGGACGGCAGCTGGCTTACTTTTTGGCCCCAGACGCCATGCGTATTGCCATTGCTGGGTTTCCGGCGAACGAAGTCTCCTGTAGTCGATATGCCGGCGCTCCGAGGCGCTGGCGTTTTCGGCATTGCCGCGGCGGTTCAATGCAGGCCATGTCTTCCGGGTTAAACTATGCGGTAATTGCAAGGAACAAGTGACGGATACTGTGATAGAGCAATTTGTATGTATAATACAGATATTATGTTGGTAGGCTTAACCTTGTGCGAATAATCAAAGACCTTTTCAAACGCTACCCGGGACAGTGCCTGATCGTTTGGGTCTGTCTGGTGGTGTCGAGCATTGCTGAAGGTCTGAGCCTGTCGACCCTGCTGCCGGTGCTGACGATTGCCACCGGCAACTCGTCGCACATGGTGAACGGCAAGACTCAGGATTTTCTCAGCCAGGGACTCCACTGGCTGTCCATCAACCCTACCGTTGCGGCCATGATCGCCATCGTGCTGGTGGGTCTGTTGTTCAAGGCCGCCCTCACCCTCCTGGCCTATCGGCAGGTCGGCTATACCGTGGCTGCGATCGCTACCGAGGGGCGGTTGAAGTTTCTGCGCGCGCTATCGTCCTCGCGCTGGGAATACTTTCTCAGCCAGCGTACCGGTCGACTGTCGAACACGATTTCGACCGAGGCCTCGAACAGTGCCGACGCCTTTCAGAGCATGGCCAATCTGGTCTCACTCGCCTCGCAATCGGCCGTGTTCCTGTTGGTTGCGCTGCTGATCAACTGGAAGGTTGCTGTGCTGGCCATGCTCATTGGCGCGGCTATCTTCGGTCTGCTCAAGATCATGGTTTCCATATCGCGCGATGCCGGCGCGCGCCAGACGAATTCGTTCCAGCAACTGATGGCATTGTTGACCGATTCTCTGGCCTCGCTCAAGCCGTTGAAGTCGATGGCGAGAGAAGGCCAGATCGATCGCATGCTGGAGCGCCAGACGCGTGATCTGAACAGCGCCCTGCGGACACGGGTCATGGCCCAGGAGGCGCTCAAGGCACTTCAGGAATTGCTGATCGGGGCGGTCCTGGTCACCGGCGTCGGGGCCTCGCTGCTGATCTGGAAGTTGCAGCTGTCCGAGATCATGGTGCTCACCATTGTGCTCGCGCGCATGCTGACGCGTTTGAGCAAGGTGCAGCAGGAATACCAGAAGATGGCATCGCGTGAGGCGTTTTACTGGGCCATGTACGAGCAGATCGAAAATGCCCAGGCGGCCCGGGAGATGCCGTTCGGCAGCCGTCAGCCGAGCCTGGAGCAGGGCATCACGCTGGAGGACGTGGGTTTCGGCTACCAGGGCAAGCAGGTTCTCAGCGAGATCAATCTGCAGATCCCGGCCGGCGAGTTCACCACCCTGATCGGATTTTCCGGTGCCGGCAAGACCACGCTGGTCGATTTGATCATCGGGCTGTTGCGTTCCGGCGAGGGCCGGATTCTGATCGATGGGGTGCCGATCGACGAGATCGACATCCAGGCCTGGCGTTCGATGATCGGGTATGTGCCGCAGGACACGATTCTGTTGCACGATACGATTTACAGCAATGTGGTGGTCGGCGACGAGAGCCTGTCCGAGGAGGCCGCCATCGAAGCACTCAAGCGCGCCGGTGCCTGGCGCTTCATCAGCGCTCTGGCCGACGGTATTCACACCAATGTCGGCGAGCACGGCGGGCGGTTGTCGGGCGGTCAGCGTCAACGCGTGGTCATTGCCCGTGCGCTGGTGCATCAGCCCCGCCTGCTCATACTCGACGAGGCAACCAGCGCGCTCGATCCGGAAACCGAGGCGGCGGTGAGCGCCACGCTGGCGGATTTGGGCAAGGATTACACGGTCCTGGCGGTGTCCCACCGCACGGCATTGACCGAACGTTCGAACCGGGTGTACCGCCTGGATCAGGGGACGGCGCGTCTGGATACGGTGCCGGCTCGCGCCAGCGCCTGACAGCGCGCGGGCGGTTTCAGCCCGGCGGCTCGCTGCGCCCGGCCGCCGCCAGTCGCCGCAAGGCCTCGGCCAGCGCGTCGTCGTCGATATAGGCCGCGGTCTGTTTCAGGTGTCTCTGCGTTTCGGTCGACAGATAACGCGCGCGCTGTACGGGCCGGAAGGGCCCGAGATTGACCGGACGCACCTTGATGCGGATTCCGTTCACCTGCAGTTGCATGCGCTGAGCGAGCGCGCGTGTGAGCTGTTGTTCCATGTAGCGAAGACGCGTCGCCCAGGCGGCGCTGGCGACATGTAGCCGCAGGTGATGGCTCTCGTAGGCCGCTACTTGTATGTGCGGCGCGGCCGCTTCGGGCAGGATCTCGAGCAGCGCGGCGCGAATGCGCGCCAGAAAACGTGCCCGCCCGAGAATATCGGCCACGTCCGGGGCGGCGATGTGCAGCAGGGACTGGATTGATTGCGGAGCCGACCCCATGTCCTGATGTTGTAATGAGCGCTGAGCGCCAATCGTAGCAGTTCGGATCGGCCGAGGCGGGCGGCGTGGCGTCGTTCCGCGGGGCACGACCGTGCGGCGAGTGCCGCGGGTGTCTTAAAGCGATGCACCGGCTGCGTTATCATCCGTCTTTTGCCGACAATCCGTCGGCCGCCGGCCGGGCCAGACCACGAGGGTTCATGAGCAATTTTCTGACCAAACTGATCGGCAGTCGCAACCAGCGCGTCGTCAAGCGCATGCGCAAGGTCGTCGACGCCATCAATGCCCGTGAGGCCGACTTCGAGGGCGTGTCGGACGAGCAGCTGGCGGCCAAGACCGAGGCGTTCCGCCAACGGCTGGCAGACGGCGCGAGCCTTGACGACCTGCTGGAGGACGCGTTCGCCGTGGTGCGCGAGGCCGCCAAGCGTGTGCTTGGCATGCGTCATTTCGACGTGCAGTTGGTCGGCGGTCAAGTATTGCACCAGGGCAAGATCGCCGAGATGAAGACCGGCGAGGGCAAGACGCTGGTCGCCACGCTGACCACTTACCTGAACGCGCTCGAGGGCAAGGGCGTGCACATCATCACGGTCAACGACTATCTGGCCTCGCGCGACGCGGAGTGGATGGGCCGGCTGTATCGCTTCCTCGGCTTGAGCGTCGGCGTGATCTATTCGGGCCAGGACACCGAATCCAAGCGGGACGCCTACGCCTGCGACATCACCTACGGCACGAATAACGAATTCGGCTTCGATTACCTGCGCGACAACATGGCCTTCACGCCGGAGGACCGGGTTCAGCGCAAGCTCAATTACTGCATCATCGACGAGGTCGACTCGATCCTGATCGACGAAGCGCGCACGCCGTTGATCATTTCCGGCCCGACCGACGACGACCCGGAAACTTCCCAGCGCGTCGACAAACTGGTCAAGCATCTGACCGAGCAGGAAGAAGAGGATGGCCCCGGCGACTATGCCAAGGAAGAGAAGAACAAGCAGGTTCATCTCACCGAGGAGGGCCACCAGAAGGTCGAGAACCTGATGCGCGAAGCCGGCCTGCTGGCCGAGGACGAGTCGCTCTACGACGCCAACAACGTCGCCCTGATGCATCACATGAATGCGGCCCTTCGGGCGCACGCGCTGTATACCAAGAACATCGAATACATCGTCGCCGACGATGAAGTGGTCATCGTCGATGAGTTTACCGGGCGGACCATGCCCGGCCGGCGCTGGTCGGACGGCCTGCACCAGGCGATCGAGGCCAAGGAAGGTGTGCCGATCCAGAAGGAGAACCAGACCCTCGCCTCGATCACCTTCCAGAATTTCTTCCGGTTGTACGACAAGCTCGCCGGCATGACCGGCACGGCCGACACCGAGGCGTTCGAATTCCAGTCGATCTACGATCTGGAAGTGGTGGTCATTCCGACCAACCGCCCGCTGCAGCGCAAGGATCGCCCGGACCAGATCTACATGACCGGGCGCGAGAAGTTCGAAGCGATCGCCGACGAGGCCCAGCGTGCCAGCCAGGGCGGCCAGCCGGTATTGATGGGCACGGCCTCGATCGATGCCTCGGAAGTGCTCTCGCAATTGCTCAGGCAGCGCGGCATTCGGCACGAGGTATTGAACGCCAAACAGCACGAGCGCGAGGCCGAGATCATCGCCCAGGCCGGGCGCCCGGGCGCGGTGACCATCGCCACCAACATGGCCGGCCGGGGTACCGATATCGTGCTCGGCGGCAATATCGAGGAAGCCATCGAAGCCCTCGATGAAGACGACGAGGCCGGCCGCCAGCGTCTGCGCGACGAATGGCAGAAAACGCACGACGCGGTGATCGAGGCGGGCGGCCTGTACGTCATCGGCTCCGAGCGGCACGAATCGCGGCGCGTCGACAACCAGCTGCGCGGCCGCTCCGGCCGTCAGGGCGATCCGGGTGCGTCGCGCTTCTATCTGTCGCTGGAAGACAGCCTGATGCGCATCTTCACGCCGCCGCGGCTGCGCTCCATGCTGCAGAACCTCGGGCTCGAAGAGGGCGAGGCGATCGAGCACAAGTGGGTGACGCGGGCGATCGAGAACGCACAGCAGAAAGTCGAGCGTCATCACTTCGATATCCGCAAGCAGCTGCTGGAATACGACAACGTGGCCAACGACCAGCGCCAGGTCGTCTACGAGCAGCGCAACGAGATCATGGACGCCGAGGACATCTCGGACCTGGTCGAGAATATCTGGGCGGATGTGGTCGACGAGGCGATCTCGGAATACATTCCACCGGCCAGCCTCGAGGAGCAATGGGACATCGAGGGTCTCGAACACGCCGTGACGCGTGATTTCGGCGCGGAACTGCCGATCCAGAAATGGCTCGACGAGGACGATCATCTCGACGAGGAAGGCCTGCGTGAGCGCGTCAGCGAGCGCCTCAAGGTGGCCTACGAAGAAAAGCGCGAGGCCGCGGGCGCGGAGAACATGGCCCAGATCGAAAAGGCTGTGGTGCTCCAGGTGCTCGATTCGCTCTGGCGCGAACATCTGGCCGCGATGGACTACCTGCGCAAGGGCATCCATCTGCGCGGTTATGCCCAGAAGGACCCGAAGAACGAGTACAAGCGCGAAGCGTTCGAGATGTTCAACAACATGCTCACGCGCTTGAAGCACGAGGTCGTGACGGT
>NZ_JBQDYE010000042.1:0-33758 GCF_052044155.1 Salinisphaera sp. SWV1 | reverse complement strand
GTGTGGGTTATGGCTTTATTATCCGAACTCGGTGGGTCATATCCTGACCCTGCTGAGTTTCCGAACTAATCAAGAAACGACATAACCGATACGGCCGCCGAGAACGACCCCGAGCACCACATAGAACAGGAAATCGCCGACTTCCTCCCGGCCCCAGTGGATATGCGGCTGCCGGGTGCGCACGATTGCCATGCCCCAGCCGAGCAAAAAGCTCAGCAGGTACATCAGGCCGTACCAATGCACAGCCAGCGGCCCGAGTGAAAAAGCGACTGGATTAATATCAGGGTGTACAAACATAGTGGTGTAGTTGCAGAAGATAAAGTATGAGCGGTTGCGGCTGCCATGCGGAATCAACGAACGAAGCGGGACCGCTAACTGGCTTAAAATTAATGGCTAATCGATTCATTCATAACGCAATCCGTTCTCTGTTCCAGGGTCGCGTGTCGGATAGGGAGCATCGACAACGCGTCGGATCAGAGCGATCACGGCCGGGCTGTCCCAGTCCGCCGCGCCGACGTACCGACCAATCTCCCGGCCTTCCCAGTCGATCAACAAGGTCGTCGGAATGACGAAGACGCCGAGCACGTTGGCGCTTCGCCCCGTGCTGTCGACATAACGCCTTAAGTGATGAATGCCAACGTTGCGAAAGAACCGCTTCACGGCATCGTCTCCCGCTTTGTCCTGCGACAGGGCCAGAACGTGGAAAGCCGGGCCGCCCAGGCGCGCCTGCAGCCGGTCCAAGGACGGCATCTCCTTACGGCAGGGGATACACCAGGTCGCCCATAGATTGAGCAGTAGTACCCGACCACCAAAATCGGCCAAGCTCAGAGTGTGTCTGGTCGCGTCCGTGAATCGGAAGCTCAGCACCGGCCAGGGCGCGTCGTACAATTTCATGGCCGGGGCGGCCATCGCTTGGCCGGCGAAGGTCACGGCCATCATCGATAAAAACAGAACGCCGATGCGCTTCGTGTCCATCCTCATGGGACTCTTCCTCGTATTCCGGAAATTCCAGCGCCGGCGGCGTCAAGTGCAGCGCCACGGGCCGATTTCAGACGATGTCTCTAAGAAAGACGCTGCGCGCGCAAAGGCACTTGCGTTAATCACAAGTGCCGCGGCGACTGCCCGCGAAAATTTGATGCACAGGAAGCCGCTAAACGCGGAGCGCCGATAAGAGCTGGATTACGAGATGCGCGGAGGGTAGGGGTCAGGTCCTTGAAGCAGGCGGCCTGAGTGCGTCGACAGGGGGAAGGTCGGCGCTGTGGCGTCAGAGGAGAAATCCAATAGCGCAGCGCGGCTTGCGTCAGCGACGGCGTTACAAGCGGCCAAGAGGCAGCCCGGCATTGCCAGCGTCTGCTGGCTCGACGGATGATGCCGGTCTATCGAGCCGTTATTCGCTTGAGCGGCCGGTAGCGTCGCCACGGTGGCCACCTGATCGCCCAACGCCATAGATAGCGCCATCACCGGTGGAGCCGACAACACGCCAGCCAGCACGAGGCTCATGACCAGCAACCGGGCGATAATGCGCTTCATAAGCGGTCAACCTAATCCTTAAGTTCGATGTTTTCAAGCTGAACTCGGAGCCGATATTTCGGTGGTGGGCTGACAATGACGTTTGCACTGCCCGATGAAACGGGCTCGTTCGATAGTTATACTTGGATGCTTGTTGTCGCTATACGTCTCGCCCAGGCGCTGGTAGCGCAAGCTGCGCACGGCAGCCGCGCCCCTTGCCGGCACGCTGACGTTATCGGCCGCCTCGCGCTGGCGACCGCCTGGTTGCACTGGACCTGGCGCACCCTGTTTCAGGCACCCTGGTTTCGAGCGGCACGCGCCTTTCTGCGGGCGGTACTCGGCGCGTATAGCCTGGCCGGAAACGGCGTAAAGTCGCCGCAGTGGTTCTTCGGGTACAGACCACCGGTTACGTCGAGCCGTATCCGGCCAGCTTGCTGGCGGGCCCTATGTTCGGCGCCCTGTACCCGCCCTTTCCTCGGCGGCGCCATGACGTTCGCGCTGACGCCCCCGCCAGTACCATCGTGGCGCTGTTCCTGGCGGGGGCGTGGGTCTGGTCTCGCCTTATCTCGCACTGTTGACGCGCAACGGCTCGAATACCGTGCGGTGAGCACTGGCCGGTGCGCGTACAACACGTAATGGGGCTTGTTCTCTTGGCGGGGTGCGGTTTTCTTCGCCCCCTCGTTGCCGCGCAACGTTCCGGCACGCTCCTGTGGAGCGGCACAACAGACTATAGAAACCGGTAGCGATTGAAACCATGTTGAAACGCGAAAATTTTGTAACACGCTGGCTGATGCCCTTGGTGGGCGCCCTGGCCGTTGGCGGATTCTCTCTTTACTGGCAATGGCCTTCGTCAGATAACGCGTCGCACGCCCCGGACGACGCTGACGAGGTCACAACGAAAGATCACCCCTCGACTGCCGGCATCGCCGAGCTCTATGCGCGACAAGACACGTTGGCCGACTCTGGCGTCGCCGACGCCTCGGCCACGATGGCAAAGCCGATGGCCAGCAGCGCGGACTACGTCGCGCTTCATGCCGCCCGTAACGAGAACCACGTCGAGATTGCGCTGGATATAACGAAGCATTGGCACATCAACGCGAACCCCGCATCTTTCGATTTTCTCATTCCCACCGAAGTCGCGATCAAAGCGAACGGAACCCCGTTGCCGATCGAACTGAAATACCCCAGCGGCCGTCGCATCGATGTGGGTCTCGACGAACCGATCCGGGTGTATTCCGGACGCTTGGTACTCGGGGCCAACCTGCCCGAACAGACAAGCGCTAACCGTTTGCAGGTCGAGGCCCATGTGCAGGCCTGCAACGATTCGGGCCTTTGTCTTAGGCCATCGACCCTGTCGACGCGGCAGTTCGACCCTATCGCTCAAAGCGGCGCGGATGGAAAGAGACGGGCCTGGAGGAAGCGACCATGAACGATATCGCCCCAATCCACAGATTGAATCGTAGTGCCGGTCGGTCGGCTTATGTGGGCTATTGACTCCGTACTGTACTCAAGACTTTATAGTTCCCAGCAGTCCATACACGGGGCGTGATATGAGTTACTCCATCGGACAATTGGCAAAAAACGCGGACACCGGCGTCGAGACCATCCGCTTTTATGAGCGCCGCGGACTCATGCCCGAACCGCCACGCGCAGCCAGCGGTTATCGCCGCTATCCGCTCGATGCGGTGGGCCGTCTTCTTTTCATCCGCCGGGCCAAGCGGCTGGGCTTCAGTCTGGAAGAGATCGGTACATTGCTTAGCTTGCAGGAGGGTGGCGACAAAACCCAAATAAAAGGTATCGCCCAAGCCAAGCTGGCTCAGATCGAGACGCGGATAGAAGACCTAAAGCGCATGCGTGCCACGCTGGCGGACCTGGAGCAGCAATGTTCCGGTCGCGGTCCGGTCGCGGGCTGCCCGATTATCGAAGCATTGGCCGAGGAATAGTCATGCGTGACGACGCTTATGCGCACAAGGACCCAGTCTGCGGCATGACCGTAACCGCCGATGAGGCGCTTACATATAATTATGAAGCGCAGACCTATTACTTCTGCAGCCCGCGCTGCCACGACAAGTTCGCTGCCGACCCCGAGGCCACGCTGAATCCCGTCGAGGATGCATCGTCGACGCCGACTCCGGCGGGGACGACCTACATTTGCCCCATGCACCCGGAAATCGAGCAGGATCATCCCGGCGACTGTCCGAAATGCGGCATGGCGCTGGAGACTTCGGCTCCGCCCAGGCGGGCGACCCAGTACACCTGTCCGATGCACCCGGAGATCGTGCAAGACGAGCCGGGCGACTGCCCCAAGTGCGGCATGGCGCTGGAGCCGACGACCATTTCCGGTGACGACAAGGATCCTGAACTCAAGGCCATGCTCCGGCGTTTCTGGGTTAGCGTGCCGTTGTCGGCGGCCGTGCTGGCCTTGGCCATGGGCGAGATGATTCCCGGTCTGGGCGTCCAAGCGTTCTTCGGCGCGGCCTTCGGCTGGATCCAGCTCGCGCTGGCCACGCCGGTCGTCCTCTGGTGCGGCGGCTTCGCCTTCCAACGGGGCTGGAAATCAGTGGTCAACGCCAGCCCCAATATGTGGACCCTGATCGCGCTGGGCGTGGGTGCGGCCTATGGGTTCTCCCTGTTGGCGCTGCTGTTTCCGGAGCTATTACCGGCGGCCTTCAAGGGCCAAGGCGGCCATGCGCCGCTTTACTTCGAGGCAGCGGCGGTGATCATTACCCTGATTCTGCTCGGTCAGGTGATGGAGACCCGCGCCCGCGGTCAGACCTCCAAGGCGCTGGCCGGCCTGCTGGATCTGGCGCCGCCCACCGCGCACCGGCTGACCGACGACGGCGAAGAGGATGTCTCGCTGGACGCCCTACAAACCGGCGATCGACTGCGCGTGCGCCCGGGCGAAAAAGTGCCGGTGGACGGCGAGATCATCGACGGCCGCTCGACCGTCGATGAATCGATGATCTCCGGCGAGCCGATCCCCCAGGAAAAGCAGGTTGGCGATACGGTGACCGGCGGTACCGTCAATCAGACTGGCGGCTTCGTCATGCGCGCGGCCAACGTGGGCGAGGACACCGTGCTGGCCCGCATCGTCGACATGGTGGCCCAAGCCCAGCGATCGCGCGCGCCCATCCAGGGCCTGGCCGACAAGGTGGCCAGCGTGTTCGTGCCGGCGGTGGTGGGCACGGCGATCGCGGCCTTCATCATCTGGGCGCTGGTTGGCCCTGCTCCGGCGCTGGCCTATGCCCTGGTGGCCGCGATCTCGGTGCTGATCATCGCCTGCCCCTGCGCGCTGGGTTTGGCCACGCCCATGTCGGTGATGGTCGGGGTGGGCCGCGGTGCGCACGAAGGTGTGCTGATCCGCGACGCCGAGGCGCTGGAGCTCATGGAGCAGGTCGATACCCTGCTGGTGGACAAGACCGGCACCCTGACCGAGGGTAAGCCCCGGCTGGTGGGCGTGGAAACGGCCGATGGCGTCGACGAGTCCGAATGGCTCAAGTGGGTGGCCGCGCTGGAAAACGCCAGCGAGCACCCGTTGGCCCGCTCGATCGTCGACGGCGCGGCCGAACGCGGTATCAAACCCGAGCAGGCCGCCGATTTCGACTCGATCACCGGCCAAGGCGTGCGCGGCACGGTTGCGGGCCACGAGGTCCTGGTCGGCAACAGCCGGCTGATGACGGACAAGGGCATTGATCTTGGCACGCTGGCCGATGCGGCCGACGAACGCCGAGGCCAGGGTGAAACCGTCATGCTCGTCGCCGTGGACGGACAAATCGCCGGGCTGGTGGCGGTGGCCGACCCGATCAAGCAAACCACGGCCGAGGCCGTGCGCATTCTCCACGATGCGGGCCTGCGCATCGTCATGCTCACCGGCGATAGCGAGGCCACCGCCCGGTCCGTCGCCGGCCAGCTCGGCATCGACGAGGTCCACGCGGACGCCTTGCCGGAGGACAAGCATGCCCTGGTGGAAAAACTGCAAAGCGAGGGCCGCAAGGTGGCTATGGCCGGCGACGGCGTCAACGACGCACCGGCGCTGGCGAAAGCCGATGTCGGTATCGCCATGGGCACCGGCACCGACGTGGCCATGGAGAGCGCGCGCATCACCCTGGTCAAGGGCGATCTGCGCGGCATCGCCAAGGCCCGCCGGCTGTCCGAGCAGACCATGCGCAACATCCGCCAGAACCTTTTCTTCGCGTTCATCTACAACGGTGCCGGGGTGCCGGTGGCCGCCGGCGTGTTGTATCCATTGATCGGCGCGCTGCTCTCGCCCATGCTCGCGGCCGCGGCGATGAGTGTGTCCTCGGTATCGGTGATCTCCAACGCACTGCGGCTGCGGCGGGCCGCCTTGTGACGCGGAATGCGGCGTATAGCTGTTGATGTCTGCGAGGCCGCATTTTCAACTCAGACATTGATCGCGACCACGACAAAGGAGACGCAACCATGAAACGACTGGTCACCATCCCTCTGATACTGCTTGCCCTCATCGCGGGTACTGCAGCCGCCGCGGAGGGCCCGGGCCGTATGGACGGCGGCAGCCTGATGAACGGATCGATGATGCAATGCGGCGTGATGGGCGGCCCGATGATGATCGCCTGGCTATTGTTCGTACTCCTTGTCCTTGTCGTGCTGGTGCTAGCCATCGTGGCGCTGATCAAATACCTGCGTAGTTGAGCAACTCCAGGATCCGATGGCCCTCATTCCCCTGCATTACTGAAAGCGAGCCCGGCTCAAGAGCGAATCTCCTATGACGACGATCGACCTGAAACGCCGCATGCTGTTGCGGTCCGTGGGCGGCCTCGCGGGTATCACCGTTTTGGCGCCCACAGCCCTATTGACGGCGTATCACGACACAGCAGTCGCAGGTACAAATCGCGATGGCGCGGCTCATTACGGCCTCGAAAACGGCCCGTTCGACGTCGACATCCGGCTGCGTGCGCAGCCGCACACGGCGCCCATTCTCCCCGGGACGCCCAGCGAGGTCTGGCGCTATACGGCCGAGCTGCGCAACGGTCCCGCGGATACCATCACCCCGGTGGGCGGCAGCTACACCGGCCCGCTGATCCGGCTGCGCCGCGGCCAGCGTTTCCACGCCCGGCTGGAGAACGGCCTGCCGGAGGACACCACCGTGCATTGGCACGGCCTGCACGTGCCGTCGGATGTGGATGGCCAGCCGCGGCTGCCGATCAAGCCCGGCGAGGCGATGACTGTCGCCTTCGATGTCGTCGATCGCGCTGGGCTGTATTGGTACCACCCGCATCCACACGCCCTAATGGTGGCCGAGTCGGCTTTCAATCCTATGCCGGGCTGGCCGGGCCGCTGGTCATCGAGGACGAGGCCGAACGCGCGCTCGGCTTGCCCGCCGGGGACCGGGAAATGTTACTGGTCATCCAGGACCGCAGTTTCGCCGGCGACAACGAGTTGAGCTTTATCAGCCGTGACATGGGCACCATCGGTTTTCTCGGCGACCGCGTGCTGGTCAACGGGCAACCGGATGCCGCGCGCGAGGTCGCCACCCGGCCGTACCGACTACGTATCCTCAATGGTTCCAATTCGCGCATCTACAAACTCGCGTGGAGCGACAGCCGGCCCGTGACCGTGCTCGGCACCGGCGGCGGCTTGCTGGGCGCGCCGCACCACTATCCCTTCGTCACGCTGGCGCCGGGCCAGCGTATCGACCTCTGGGTGGATTTATCCGCCAACGAACCCGGCGAGGAACTGCATCTGATCAGCGATGCCTACGAGGCCGGGGTGATGGCGAACGTAATGGGCGGGCCCGACCTGTCCGCAGGCGCTCGTATCCCGCTGCTCGCGCTGCGGGTCACGCAGCGAGTGCGCACCAACGAACGACTGCCCCCGCGCCTTGCCGAGGATTTGCAGGCGCCGCCGGTCGGCCGCGATACCCCCGTCCGTCGTTTCAATCTGATAGGCGCCTTTGCCATCAACGGCCGTCAGTTCGAAGGCACCACCGTGGCGGACGACGAAATCGTGCACCTCGGGCGTACCGAAATCTGGGAGTTTGTCAATGACTCGATGATGCCCCACCCCATGCACGTGCACGGGTTGCAATTCGCGGTCGTGGACCGTCGCCAAGTCGGTGGCCGCCGCAGTTGGGCCGGCCTGGCAGCTGGTCTGGTCGATGCCGGCCTGCTCGACACGGTACTCGTCCTTCCGGGCGAACGCGTGCGTGTCGCGTTGACCTTCACCGATTTCGAAGGGCTCTATTTATACCACTGCCACAACATGGAGCACGGGGACAACGGCATGATGCGTTACTACCGCGTTCGCTCGTAAAACGAGTCATTAGCGCGCGCAAAACATCTACACCCGTACCCGGCTTTAGTCATATCGATTCTGCGGCGAGGGTGCCGCGGGTGCGCGTGGTGTCGACCTGTACTGAAGAGATGAGAACCCGCCGGTCGCAGAGCGTCCGGGTGTGAATCCGGCAACCGCGGCTCAATGGCGCCGCTGCGTCGTCTTGGCCCGCCTCGGCGAGCTGTCGGATGAGGCGCGCCCGGACCAGCAGCCTGATCCGTGTCCTTAGTGAGAACGGGTTCGGCAAGACCACATTCCTGCGTACGCTGGCCGGTCTGCATATGCCCTTGGCAGGTCAGGTTGTGTGGCACAATGATGGCCGGACGGCCACGGCTGACGCGTCAATACTCGGCCGTTTGTGCTACGCCGGCAAGCCGCCCGAACGGCAATCTTTGAGTACATCGAAGTGTTTTATAACCGTCAGCGGATCCATCAGACGCTGGGCTATCGAACACCGCTAGAAGTGGAAGAAACACATCAAGCGGTCGCTTGATTGATCCGTCCGTGGAAGCCGGGCTAGCTCACACCATGACCCATTGACGTCGGCCGATAGCCTCGTCAAGCGTCTGCATCTGCCGACACGCCGCCGCTATCCGCCTGTTTCGCCTGTCTAGCCGAGACACCTTGAATATTGGCGAATGACGCACACGCCGCACGCGTGATCTCGGATCAACTGCAAGGCTTTGCATCCAATAGTCGGCATCTTCCGGCGGATCGCATCGAGTCGAATGGGGCAGGCACGTAGAACAAGATTATCCCTCGCTACCGTGGATCATCGGTGCGGCGCAGCCTGATGCGCTTGTAAATACGTGATGCGCTATCTTGTCGCGTTGCCACCCGCTGCAGATCGAATCAGGCCCATGTCCTAGCTTTGTACCGAGCGTGCGTGTGAAATATTGCGGCACCGCTATTGACAGAGCGCCGAAACTCTGGTTTTCATGACCATGACAACCCTGCCACTTGGGTATATTAAGTGGCCCTTCAAGTCTCGCCGGATCGCGCGACGAGGCGGCTTTCGAGCTTCGATCCTTTTTTCATAACCCGCTGCTCTTTTCGGCAGCTTATTCCAACCCACTCTTGGGGATCATCATCCCCAATGAGGGCGTGGTGTGTCCCCTATTCCAGGAGAAATACCATGTCTGAATATTTCGATCTTCATACGCAAGGCATCGGCTATCTGAACCGCGTTCGCGAGGTTCGTCCCAAAAACGGTTCGCCGTTTTGGGCCTGCGACATCGTGGCTTTGCACGGTTCCAAGGATAACCTCAATCACACACGCTTTGATTGTCGTGTCAGCGGTGCCCAAGCGATCGCACTGGTCCAGCAGTACCAGGATGCCGTAGAACAAGACCGCAAGGTATTGATCGGTTTCCGGCTCGGCGATTTGTATGCCGACACGTTCACCTATTCCAAGGGGGAACGTGCCGGCGAGACGGGCGTCAGGCTGAAATCCCGCCTGCTCTACATCGGTTTCATCAAGATTGATGGCGAGACTGTCTACAGCGCCGAGACGGCATTCGACGACGGCGAGGAACCGGAATCTCAGAAAGGCAATTCCGGATCCGAGACCGCAGCCAACTCGGATGCAGCCGCACCTGTGTCGGATCCTGACCGCATGCCGGCCGAGGTCCAACTGTCGAAAGACGATCCCGACTTTCAGGAGCGCAAAGCTGAACTCAAGGATGCGGGCTATCGCTTTGATGGCCAAGACAAGGTCTGGCGTCTGCCGACTGCAACTGCGGCCGTATAGACCATAAACGACATCGGGACGTTCGCGTCCCGATTTTCAACCGCTCGTTTTCACTCCCGGCTGGGGAACATCGTTCCCCGTTGGGCGCGGTGTTTCTCAGCGAATGATCCGGAGAAACATCATGTCCAAAACGGATATTCGCAAGCAGATTACCGATCAGATCATCGGCGCACTGGAACAAGGCACCTTGCCCTGGCGCTGTCCCTGGGACCGCACCCAGACGCTCAATATCCCGGTCAATTTGAGCACCGGCCATGATTACCACGGCTTCAACGTCGTGTTTCTGTGGTGCTGTCAATTGCAACAGCGCTATAGCACAGGTCACTGGCTGACTTATCGGCAGGCTCAGAAACTGGGCGGCCAAGTTCGCAAAGATGAGCGCGGCTCACCGGCGATCTTCTACAAGACCTTCGAGAAAGAAACCCACGAAGTCGGTGAAGACGGCAATACCGTGATAGAGCAAGTTCGCGTATTGCGTCATTTCAGGGTGTTTAACGTGGATCAGATCGACGGCGTCGAGGCGCCCGATCCGCGTCCCCGGTTCGGGTTCGAGCCGGTCGAGGCAGCCGAGCGCATCCTGAATGCGTCCGGTATCACGATCCTTCACGGCGGGGCCCGCGCCTGCTATCGACCGAACACGGACATCATCACGATGCCTGATCGAGATCGATTCAGCTCTGCGGACGACTACTACGCCACGGCCTTACACGAACTGCCCCATGCCACCCAACATGTGTCGCGTTGTGACCGGCCGCGCTACGAGACTGAGGTCAAAAAAGGCGCTTACGCCTTTGAGGAACTCGTCGCCGAGCTGGGATCGGCGTTCTGCATGTCGGCTCTGGGTCTGCATGGCGAGATCGCCGATCACGCCAGCTACCTCGATCACTGGCTCAGTGTGCTTAAGGAAGACAAGTCGGCGATATTCCGAGCTGCGGCCCAAGCTGAAATAGCCTATCAATGGTTAATCGGCCAGCTGCAGTCAAGGCCATCTTCCAAGGTCGCGTAATCCGCCTCAAAGCCCCGTTTTTACGGGGCTTTTTCTGGCTTCATGACGCCGTCATGCGCTCATGTAAGCCAACCTCACATTGCCCAATCGATCGGTTTTCACCCGTACCCTTACGGTTATCAATGGCCCTTGCTGCTTCGGCAACAAACTCCGCTTGGATCGTGAGACAGAGTATCCTTTTCAAGATCCGATTCTGCGTTCTCGACGGGCAAGACGCGCAATCTCAGCCCATCAATATCCGAGACGCTTTACATAGCGCCCGTTGTGAGCGGGCGCATTTTGCTTAACTGATTCAGGCGTGGTCGCGCCGTGGCCTTCCCAGGGCCGGTTCTCGGAGCCGATCGCGGGAAGGCCACGGCCTTCTTTTACCACGCCGGCTGCTCGTCACCGGAAGTCGACGACGCCCCTTTGTGCGGTGATCCGTGCCCAAAGATGAATCAGGTTCCGACGCCCCATACCGAACCCGCGTGACCGAGCCTTACTGACGGCGAGGCCGACGTCATAGCCTCGGGGCAATTTTCCAATCAGGCGATGCGCGCTTTCACACCGCAGCGCGTCGCGAGCGACATGCTCAAATCGGTATTCACCTGGGCCGCGCAATGCGCGGCCTTTTACCTAACAGCGGTTATAGCGAAAAGGTCGAAAGGCTAGCGCAAAGGGCCGAATGGAATAGGTTTTTCAATGGTAATGGGCTTACCCGGTCAAAGGCCGCTATAGCGCCCGTTGAAAGGGCGAAAGGGCCGCGCGAGCGCGCAAGGGCATAAATTCACTCGGTTCCCGAGTGCATTTATTGCACCCAGAACCGGCGCGAACCGGCATGATCGATCCTCATGATCGTTTCTGTTTTCAAGAAATGGCTCCGTGCCAGCGTCCCCGCTGGCACGGCCGATGGCGCCGCACGCCATCGCTTCACAGTTCTAGCCTCATCGGAGTTGCTCGCCCCGTTTGAAAGCGAGATCGCAGCAATTCGCGCCCGCGCTGGCGTGCCGGCCCAGCATTGGCGATCACTGTACCAGGCGGTCTTCGATAATTACGCGGCGCTGGTTCAGCGTCTTCCTGCGTCGGAATCCCATCATCACGCGGGCGTCGGTGGCCTGCTACAGCATGGCATTGAAGTCGCGCGCCATACCCTGGATCTGAAACAAGGCATCATCCTGCCACGAGGAGAAGCGCCCGAAGTTCAATCTCGAGTCCAGGACCTGTGGACTTATGCCTGCGTTACCGCAGCCCTGCTCCACGACCTCGGCAAACCAATCACGGATCAGTGCATCACGCTCTATGGCGATCCAGGCGGACGTTGTACTGTCTGGTCGCCCGTCCACGGTCCAATGCCGGTCGGTGCGACGTATGGTATCGAGTTCAATCCAAAACGTATTTACCGTCACCACGAGCGCATACCGCCGTTGCTGGCGCACCATCTGATTCCGATCAAAGGCTTACAATGGATTGCAAGCGACCAAAGCGCGCTACATAACTGGCTCGCGGCGATCCAGGGTGATTTGCCGGATGCCGGCGCGATCGGTGAAATCGTGGGTAAGGCCGATGGCTTGTCGGTCGCGCGCAATCTCAGCGGCAGCAAGAATGTGCAACTGCCGACAGCCAAGGCCAAACCGCTTGTCGAGCGCTTGCTTACTGGACTGCGCTATCTGTTGGATAACGGCGAGTTGCCAATGAACCGACGCGGCGCTGCGGCGTATCTCGACGGCGACACACTTTGGCTGGTGTCCAAGACCACGCTCGACAAGCTCCGCACGCACCTAATCGAGGAAGGACAACCCGGCATTCCAACGCGCAATGATCGGTTGATGGATGAACTGCAACAGCATGGCCTGTTGGTCGCCAACGACCGGGATCGTGCCGTATGGATGTGTCAGATCACGATCGGTGACTGGCAGCACCAGCTGACATGCCTGCGCATGGATGCGAGCCGGATCTGGTCGGATCCTACACGACGCCCGGATTCGATGGATGGACATGTCGAGCCGATTGAAACTGAGACAGACGATGCCGACTCAGCGTCTGCGGCCACGGCCCGGACTGTCGACGCAGAAACCAAGCCGCAGACCACAGCACCGACCGAGCCGCCGGCACCGGATTCGGGGTCTGAAACAGCGGGCTTCGACCACAACTCGGTCGACGGGTTGCCACTGCCGTTCGACATTACGGCCCAGCCGACAGCGGTTGATGAGGCTGCAACGGCCGATGAACCAGGGCCGGCGGACGAATCAAGTGCTGGAACAGCTACGCCCTCGCCTGTCAAGAAGAAACCGAACAGAGAACACCACGCGGACGGTCAGGTCGAGAGCATGGATGCTGAAAGCGACGCCGGCGAGCGATTCGTGGCGTGGCTGAAACAGTCTATCGAGGACGACACGGTACCGATCAACACAGTCCAGGCCCGTATTCACATCCTGCCCGAAGGTCTCGCCCTTGTCTCCCCGCGGATATTCCGTGACTTCGATTCGGCGAATTGGAGTCATGCACAGAAGCGATTTCAGAAGCTCAAGCTACATCGCAAGACGCCCAAAGACGAGAACATCTGGACCTGCCAGGCAACAGGCAGCCGGAAACAATCACTCCTGAAAGTGATCCTGATCCCGGATCCTGTTGCGACGTTGGGCATCAATTTGCCGGAGCCCAATCCGGCCATTACCCTATTAGACGCGACTTCAACGCCAAGTGCACGTATCGACTCTACCGTGAGGAAGAGCTGCGGGTAGGTACCAAGCGGCGAAAGAATCAACACGACCGCATGTCGCCTTGAGCCAGCCGCCTCCAGGCAGGCGCTGGGCAATGAATAGCCAAGCCGCACACGAAAATTTAGGTGTTATTTCAGCAGCGCCTTGGCAATCCACAAACTGGGCGTAGGCAGTCCACACGAAACTTAATCGGTCGCGCGTATTCCGCATTGGCGCAACCTCTGTCGCGGCCGTATGCACTGGCCGCATGGACGAGGCTGGTCGTCGACAGAGGTTCCTATCACACGTTATGATTAGGGTAACATTGGGCTTTTAACGTGAACGTGTAATGGGTTCCCCGGTGGGCCAAGACCTCAACCTGATCAGCTAACTATCGTGACCTATACCGTATCAACAGGCACAGCTTTGTGGTGGCGCTTCCAGTAGGAGCGGCATATTGTTGCGGTTTAGAACTGCATCTTGCCGCCGTGACCGGTCGGCGAGGCGGTAGTTTAGATGGCTCTCCGGCATGGCGGCTCCCGTTTAAGGAAATTCGCCAGTGCGACCCAAATTCCTCACCCTTCCGCTAACGTGGCGACCGCGAACAAGAGGCCGCTATGCTCTTGCGTCCCGTTCAAGGCAGAGTGACGCGTCAGTCTCGACGCCGGTCGGACGATCTTATATGCCTAGCCCAGCACAAGCCAGATCGGGTGTTTCGGAGCGTGGCGGAATGTTGCTTCACCCTATCGCCAGTTGGGCGGCGGAGCGATCATCGCGACGCCTCGGTACGCTATGCCTGTCGATCTGGCGGCATGTTTCTAGGGCGCTCCAAGGCAGATGTGTATAACAATGTGTATAAAAAGCGATGGATCATAAGTTTTAGTTCTTATAATTCAATAGGTTATTAGCGAAATGATCCTGATGCTCGATAACTACGATTCGTTCACCTACAACCTCGTGCAGTATCTGGGCGAGCTCGACGCCGAAGTGCATGTGGTACGCAACGACGAAATCACGGTCGCGGAGATCGAGCGCATGGCGCCGGCCGGCGTGGTGGTCTCGCCCGGGCCCTGCGGGCCGGAAGAGGCGGGCGTGTCGATCGAGCTGATCCAGCGCATGGCCCATCGCCTGCCGATCTTCGGCGTGTGTCTCGGTCATCAGGCGCTGGGGCGGGCGTTCGGCGCGACGGTCACGCGTGCCCGCCAGGTCATGCACGGCAAGACCTCCACCATCCGCCATACCGGGCGTGGCGTGTTCGAGAATCTGGCGGATCGGTTGACCGCGACCCGCTATCACTCGTTGATCGTGGCCCGCGACGGCCTGCCGGCCGATTTCGAGATCACCGCCTGGACCGAAACCGCCGACGGCGAGATGGACGAAATCATGGGGCTCATCCATACCCCCACCGGCGCCGAGGGCGTGCAGTTCCATCCCGAATCCATCCTTTCGGATCACGGCCACGCGATGCTGCACACCTTCCTCAAGCGCTGCGGCGAGTTGAAGGCCGACCCGGCATGATCGACGCACCCCTGCTCGACGATATCGCGCGCGGCCGGGATCTGGCGCCCGAGCGCATGGCCGCGGCCATGCGCTCGATCATGACCGGCGGCGCCACCCCGGCCCAGATCGGCGCGTTCCTCATGGGCCTGCGCATGAAAGGCGAATCGATCGACGAAATCGCCGCCGCCGCGGCCGTCATGCGCGAACTGGCCACCGATGTACCGGTGGCGCCCGACATCGCCGAAACACTGGTCGACACCTGCGGCACCGGCGGCGACGGCTCGGGGTTGTTCAATGTCTCCACCGCGGCGGCGTTCGTGGCCGCCGCAGCCGGCGGGCATGTCGCCAAGCACGGCAACCGCTCGGTTTCGAGCAAGTCCGGCAGCGCCGACCTGCTGGAAGCCGCCGGCCTGAACCTGGAGACCACGGCCGACGAAGTCGCCGCCTGCATTCGTCAACTCGGCGTCGGCTTCATGTTCGCCCCGGCCCATCACGGCGCGATGAAACACGCCGTGGGCGTACGCCGCGAACTCGGTATCCGCACGCTGTTCAATCTGCTCGGGCCGCTGACCAACCCCGCCGGCGCGCGCAACCAGATCATGGGCGTGTTCAACGGCCATCTGTGCGAGCCGCTGGCCGAAGTGCTGGGCAAGCTCGGCAGCCGGCATGTGATGATCGTGCATGGCGAGGACGGCCTCGACGAACTGTCGATCAACGCGCCGACCCGGGTCGCCGAACTGCGCGACGGCGCCGTCGTCAGCTACAAGATCGCGCCGGAGGATGTCGGTCTGGAACGCGGCTCGCTCGATACGCTGCGCGTGACCAGTGCGGCCGAATCCCTGGCGGTGATCGAAAAAGCGTTCGCCGGCCAGTTCGACCTGGCGGCCGATATCATTGCCTTCAATGCCGGCGCGGCGCTTTACGTCGGCGGCCAGTCGCCGAACCTGGCGGCCGGCGTGGCATTGGCGCGCGAGACCATCGTCAGCGGGGCTGCGGCGCGACGCATGGCGGAAGTCGCCGCGTTTACCCGGGCACGCGCGGCGAGCGCCTGATCGCGCGGCCCGCGCTCGCAGCCCGATCGCGTTAGGCTATGCCCGGGCCGGCGCCGAGTCGCCGCCCCCTCGTCTTATTACCAACCCGCGGCGCGGCCATGAGCATTCAGACCACCGACACTATCCTCGACCGTATCCTGGCGCGAAAGCGTGAAGAAATCGCCGCGTTCGTCGCCGCCACCGACCCGGGCGCCCTGGCGGACGCCGTGGCCGCCGCCGAGGCGCCGCGCGGCTTCGCGGCGGCACTGGAGGGCAAGCGCCCGCGTTCGGTGATCGCCGAGATCAAGAAAGCCTCGCCCAGCAAGGGGCTGATTCGCGAGGATTTCGATGTCGCCTGGCTGGCGCAGCGATACGCGGCGGGCGGCGCGGCCTGTCTTTCGGTGCTTACCGACCGCGATTATTTCCAGGGCGACGACGCCTTCCTGGGCATCGCGCGCGACGCCTGCGATCTGCCGGTGCTGCGCAAGGACTTCATGATCGATCCAGTCCAGATCGACCAGTCGCGCGCGCTCGGCGCCGACTGCATCCTGCTGATCGCCGCTGCGTTGTCCACCGACTTGATGGCCGAGCTGGCCGCGCGGGCCTTCGAACTGGGCATGGATGTGCTCGCCGAAGTCCACGATGCCGAGGAACTCGACCGGGTGCTGACCCTGCCCGGGCACACCATCCTCGGCATCAACAATCGCGACCTGCATACCTTCGACACCAGCCTGGACGTCAGCCTGGCGCTGCGCGAGCGTATCGTCGGCGACCGTCTCCTCGTCAGCGAAAGCGGCATTTTCACGCCCGAAGACCGCATGCGGCTGGCCGATGCCGGCTTCGATGCACTGCTGGTCGGCGAGTCCTTCATGCGCCAGCCCGATCCAGGGCAAGCGCTGGCCCGGCTTATCGACTGAACCACCATCCTCGGCCTTGCCGGCCGCCCCACATGGCACCGGCCAGCGCGGCCCGAAACCACCGCGCCTCTTTTATTTCCCTGCGGATGCCTTACATCATGATGAGAAGACAACCGTAAGCGCGATTCGATGAAAGCGACCCTGAACTGGAAAGACGGCCTGGAATTCGACGGCCGGGCCGATAGCGACCACCACGTCACGATCGACGGCCCGCCCGATCTCGGCGGCAAGAACGCCGGTTTCCGGCCGATGGAGATGATGCTGCTGTCGGTGGGCGGCTGCAGCGCGATGGACGTGATGCATATCCTGAAGAAATCGCGCCAGGACGTGACCGACTGCCGGATCGAGGTCGACGGCACGCGGGCCGAAACCGAGCCCAGGGTGTTCACCGACATCCACGTCCAGTTCATCGTCAGCGGCCGCAACCTGAGCGAAAAACACGTGGCCCGGGCGGTCGAGCTGTCCGCCGAGAAATATTGCTCGGCCTCGATCATGCTGGCCCAGGCCGTGAACATGACTCACGGCTACACCATCCACGAAGCCGAGTGAGCGCGTCCGCCGCACGCTTGACGCGGCCTGCATACGCCGGATACTGCGCCTCCGACCATCGCTTTTGCGAACGCCATGGATAAACTTCGCCTGCACGGCTTCAACAATCTGACGAAGTCGCTTTCGTTCAATATCTACGATATCTGCTATGCCCGCACACGCGAGCAGAAGCAGGCCTACATCGCTTATATCGACGAGGTGTTCAACGCCGATCGGCTGACCCAGATCCTCACCGAGGTGTCGAACATCATCGGCGCGCAGATCCTGAATGTCGCCCGCCAGGACTACGAGCCCGAAGGCGCGAGCGTGACCATCCTGATCGCCGAGGAGTATGCCTACGAGGGCCCGATGTCGGAGGCCGTGGTGGGCCATCTCGACAAGAGCCACATCACGGTGCATACCTATCCGGAGTTCCATCCGGACGACGGCATCTCCACCTTTCGCGCCGACATCGATGTATCCACCTGCGGGCTGATCTCGCCGCTCAAGGCGCTGGATCATCTGATTCGCAGCTTCGAGTCGGACGTGGTCACGCTCGATTACCGGGTCCGCGGCTTCACGCGCGACGTCGACGGCGCCAAGCATTTCATCGATCACACGATTCACTCGATCCAGGACTACATCGCGCCCGACATCCGCGAGCGTTACCAGATGGTCGACGTCAACGTCCTGTCCGAGCGCATCTTTCATACCAAGATGCGGCTGACCGAGTTCGATCTCGACAACTACCTGTTCGCCGAGAACGCCGCCGATCTGCCCGCCGAGGAAGCCGAGGATCTCGGCCAGCGCATCGCCGGCGAGATCACCGATATCTTCTATGGCCGCAACCTCGGCTGATGGATATTCGCGCCGAGGATTTCGAGACCGAATTCGCCCGCCACCCGCTCGCCCGTGCCTATGTACTGGCCGGCAGCGAGCCGTTGCAGGTGGTCGAGGCAGCCGACGCGGTGCGCCGGCGTGCCCGCGACGAAGGTTTCGACGAGCGCGATGTCCTGCACGCCGAGCCCGGCTTCGATTGGGCGCAGCTGGCCACGGCCGGGGCCAATCAATCGCTGTTCGCCGCCCGGCGCATCGTGGAACTGCATCTGCCCGACAAGGGCCCCGGCAAACCCGGCTCGGCCGCGATCGCGGATTTCCTCAAGCAGGATGCGCCCGATACGCTGCTGCTGATCGTCGCCCCCGGCCTGGCGGCGTCGGCCCGCAAGAGCGCCTGGTACAAGGCGGTGGCCAGGGCCGGCGTGGTCAGCTATGCATGGCCGTTGCCGGCATCTCGCATGGTCGCCTGGATCGAGCGCCGGGCGGGTACGCACGATCTCGCGCTCACGCGCGAAGCCGCCCAGCTCCTGGCCACCCAGAATGAAGGCAACCTGCTGGCCGCGGCGCAGGAAATCGATCGGCTGGCGCTGTTGTACCCCGACACCACGGTCGATCACGCCGAAGTCGCCGCGGCGGCCAGCGATCACGCCCGCTTCGATATCTTCGACCTGCCGGCCAAGGCGCTCGACGGCGATACGGCCGGCGCGGTCAAGAGCCTGTACCGGCTGCGCGCCGAGGGCGTGGACGCCGTGCCGATCACCTGGGCACTGGTCAACGATCTGCGCACCCTCTACCAGGCGGCACTGGCGGCCCGGGCCAACCGGCTCGACGCCTTCATGAACAAGATATTCATGCCGGTGCCCCGCAAGCGCCAGATTTCCAGGGCTGCGCGGGCCGCCGATCCGGCCCGTCTGGCGTGTCTGCTGCGCCAGGCGGCCCGGGCCGATGCCATCAACAAGGGGGCGGCGCCGGGCCGGGCCTGGGATGAACTGATAACATTGACCATTGCCCTCTCGGGTCGAACCCCGGGCGCGCAGACTTCACAACCTTCATTTGCCACGACACGATCGCCATGAGCGCGAACCTACGCGAACCCGGCGGCGAGGCCTCCTCCTCCCGCGTGACCCGTCAGATCCGCGGCCTGGGCGAATCCGCCCGGCGCGCCGCCCGGCGCATGGCCGCGGCCGAGCCGGGCGAGAAAAACGCCGCCCTGTTCGCCATTGCCGAAGCCCTGACGGCGCAGCAGGACGCGATTCTCGCGGCCAACGCCCGGGATATCCGCGATGCCCGCGGCAAGCTCGACGACGCAGCGATCGAACGCCTGCAGCTCAGCTCCGCGCGCATCGAGCGCATGGCCGAGGGCGTGCATCAGGTGGCGGCGCTGGCGGATCCGATCGGCAGCCTGACCGACCTCAACTTCCGGCCGTCCGGCATCCAGGTCGGGCGCATGCGCGTGCCGCTGGGCGTGATCGGCATCATCTACGAATCGCGCCCGAACGTGACCGCGGATGCGGCCGCCCTGTGCCTGAAATCGGGTAACGCGGCCATCCTGCGGGGCGGCTCGGAGTCGGCGCATTCCAATCAGGCCATCGCCGCGGCGGTGGCGCGCGGGCTGAGCGACGCCGGCCTGCCGCGCGAGGCCGTGCAGGTGGTCGAGACCACCGATCGCGAGGCGGTCGCCGCCATGCTTGCCATGCCGGAGTTCATCGATGTCATCGTGCCGCGGGGCGGCAAGGGCCTGATCGAGTTCGTGGCCAACCACGCGAAGATGCCGGTGATCAAGCATCTGGATGGCGTCTGCCACGTCTATATCGACGAATCGGCGGAGCGCGACAAGGCGATCGCCATCGCGGTCAACGCCAAGACCCAGCGCTACGGCACCTGCAACACAATGGAAACCCTGCTGGTGGCCGAGTCCGTGGCGCAATCGATCCTGGAACCGCTGGCCCACGACCTGCGTCAGGCCGGCGTGACGCTGCGCGGCTGCGAGGCCACGCGCAAGCTCCTCGGCCCCGACGTCCAGCCCGCCACCGACGACGACTGGGCCGCCGAGTATCTGGCGCCCACGCTGGCGGTACGCATCGTGCCCGACATGGACGCCGCGATCGATCACATCGAGCGCTGGGGCTCGCACCACACCGACGCCATCGTGACCGAGAACCTCACCCGCGCGCGGGCGTTCATTCGCGCGGTGGATTCGGCATCGGTCATGGTCAACGCCTCGACCCGCTTCGCCGACGGCTTCGAATACGGTCTGGGCGCGGAGATCGGCATATCCACCGACAAGCTGCATGCGCGCGGCCCGGTCGGACTGGAGGGCCTGACGTCCCAGAAATATGTGGTCTTCGGCGACGGCCATGTCCGCTAGACAGGTTGCGATGGACAACATCCAGGGCCCGATCGGTATTCTCGGCGGCACCTTCGATCCCGTACACAACGGCCATCTGCGCCTGGCCATGGAACTGGCCACGGATCTCAAACTGGCCCAGGTGCGCCTGATCCCGAACGGCCGGCCGCCGCACCGCGAGCAGCCCGGGGCCACGCCGGGCCAGCGCGCCAAGTGGATCCGCGTGGCCACCGCCAACGAGCCGCGGCTGGCGCTGGACGACCGCGAACTGATGCGCAAGGGCGCGTCCTATACGGTCGATACCCTGGCCTCGCTGCGCGCGGATTTTCCACACAACCCGCTGTGCCTGATCATGGGCCGCGACGTGTTCGCCAAACTGCCGAGCTGGCATGAATGGCGCAAGCTGTTCGACTACGCCCATATCGTGCTGATCGAGCGCCCCGGGCTGTCGGCCGAATACGCGCCGGAGGCCACGGCGGAACTCGATGCCCGCTCGAGCGACGACGTCGACGACCTGCACCACAGCCGGGCCGGCGTGATCTACAACTACGCGCCGCCGCCGTTGGCGATCTCCGCCAGCCGCATACGCGCGCTGATCGCCTCGGGCGCCAGCCCGCGCTACCTCTTGCCGGCGGCGATTCTCGACGACATTATGGATTCTCGTATCTATCACTCGTCCACGGGCGAGGCCAAGGAATAATGGCAGCAAACAACACGCCGACCGAAGCACTCCACGCCGCCACCGCGGCGCCTACTGAAAATACCCTGCGCCTGGCGCTCGATGCCGTCGAGGAGCTCAAGGGCGAATCGGTCAAGGTACTGGACATCGCCGCGCTGACCACGATGGCGGAGCATATGGTGATCTGCACCGGCCGCTCCGGCCGCCACGTCAAGCGCATCGGCGAGACCGTGATCGCCCACGCCAAAAAGGCCGGGCTTACGCCGCGCGTGGAAGGACTCGAACAGTCCGAATGGGTGCTGATCGATCTCAACGGCGTGCTGGTGCACATCATGCAGCCCGTGACCCGTGCCTACTATCAGCTCGAAAAACTCTGGGACGTGGATATCGCCGACCCGGACGCGACCCGCGCCACGCACTGAACGCCGGTGTGCCCGGGTTGCGTGCGCGCACCGTCTGTTGGCCCGGCGACGGCCGGACCGGGCACGCGCCGTGTGCCGACGCTGGCGTGTCGAGCTGAGGCCGTCGTGCGCATTCGACTGATCGCCGTGGGCCGGCGCATGCCCAAATGGGTGGCCATGGCCTACGAGGATTACGCCCGGCGGCTGCCGCGCGAATGCCGCCTGGAACTGGTCGAGATCCCGCTGGCCAAGCGCCACGAGGGCGGCGACACCGCGCGCGCCATCGCCGCCGAGGACCAGCGCATGGCGAAGGCGATCGGCCGCGATACCGACGTCGTCGCGCTCACCGTCGACGGCAAGCCGTGGTCGACCGAGGGCCTGGCCACCGACCTCAAGACCTGGATGGGCGACGGCCGCGACCGCGCGCTACTGGTCGGCGGCCCCGATGGCCTGGGCCCCGCCTCGCTGGCCGCGGCCGACAGCCGGCGCTCGTTATCCGCCCTGACCCTGCCGCACCCGCTGGTTCGCGTGATCGTGGCGGAACAGTTGTTCCGTGCCCACAGCATCCTGATCGGCCACCCGTACCACCGCGCCTGATTGCAGGCCGGTTGCCGGCGCATCCGGCGCTGCGGCTACGATCATTGTTGAGTTGCGGGTTTACGGGCATCGTGACGACAATCGAGTGATGAAACATTCGATATCCATCACGCAATACATCGGCGGCGGTCGCCGCGGTCGGGCCTCGTGAGCAGCCCCGAGCCCCTGGTCGAAGCCGATACCCTGCGCGTCGAGATCCTGGTCAACGTCGGCCCGGGCGAGACGCGCGCCGCGCAGATCGAGCGCGGCGTACTGCAGGACATCCACATCCAGCGCGATGCCACCGCGAGCGCGGTCAGCAATATCTATCTCGGCGTGGTCCAGCGCGTACTGGCCGGGATGCAGGCGGCGTTCGTCGATATCGGCCTGGAGCGCGCCGCCTTTCTGCAGATCTCGGACATGGTGCGCCCTGACGCCGACCATGGCGACGACGCACCGCGCATCGAGCAGCGTCTTCACGCCGGTGATCGCATCCTGGTCCAGGTCAGCCGCGATGCCATGGGCACCAAGGGCGCACGCCTGACCACCGACCTCGCGATTCCGTCGCGGTTCCTGGTGTACATGCCGCACACGCCGCGCGTCGGCGTCTCGGCCCGGATCGAGAGCGAAACCGAACGCACACGCCTGTTCGATGCGGTGACCGATCTCAGGCGCGAACTCGAGCTGCCCGGCGGCTTCATCGTGCGCACCGTGGCCGATGGCGCGCCGATCGCCGCGCTCGCTGCGGATATGCGATTCCTGGCCACGGTATGGGCCGACATTCAACAGCAGGCGCGGCATGTGCCCGGCGAGACCCTGGTCTACGGCGACCTGCCGCTGGCGATCCGCATGCTGCGCGACCTGCTCACGCCCGATGTCTCGGCCGTGATCATCGACGATGCCCGGGCCTGGCAGGAGATGATCGCGTTCACCCGGCGCTTCGCGCCCGAATTCACCGACCGCGTGCTGCTGTACGAGGACGACACCCCGCTGTTCGCGCAGTACGGCATCGAAGAGGCCATCCAGCGCGCGCTGCAGCCCAGGGTGCCGCTCAAGTCGGGCGGTTTCCTGATCATCGAGCAGACCGAGGCCATGGTCACGGTGGATGTGAACACCGGCGGCTTCGTGGGCACCCGCAGTCTCGAGCAGACCGTGCTGCGCACGAACCTGGAAGCCGCCCAGACCATCGCGCGTCAGCTGCGCCTGCGCAATCTCGGCGGCATCATCGTGATCGACTTCATCGACATGGTGGATGCGGATCACAAGCAGCAGGTACTCGCCCAGCTGGCCGATGCGCTGGCAGCCGACCCGGCCAAGACCTCCGTCGGCCAGATTTCCAATCTCGGGCTGGTGGAAGTCACCCGCAAACGCACCCGCGAATCGCTCGAGCATCTGTTGTGCGCGCCCTGCGAGGCCTGCGGCGGCCGCGGTTACGTCAAGACGGCCGAGACCATCACCTTCGAGCTGTTCCGCGAGATCGCGCGCCGGGCGCGGCGACGGCCGCATGCGGATGCCGAGTTGCTGGTTCTGGCGCCGCCGGACACGATCGATCAACTGCTCGACAGCCAGGCGGCGGCCTTCCGCCAGGTCTGCGCCGATGGGGGCGTGAGCGTGCGCCTGCAGGCCGAGTCGCTCTATGGGCCGGAACAATTCGATGTGGTCGTGATGTAAGCTGAGTCGATGACCGCCTGCGACGCGCCGCAAACCGTTCGGCGTGCCGGCATGACACGGCTCGCCGAGCTGTCCATGACCGGCCCTGACCACGACCCATCCGTACATGACGTCGGCCCGGACAAATCGCCGGTGCCATGGCGTCGATGAGCCCCGCGCCACGCCCGAAACGCCGCCGCGGCTGGATCAAGCGCAGCCTGATCATCCTTCTGGCGAGCACCGTCGTCCTGGCGGGCCTTCTGGTCGGCGGCGTGCGGCTGCTCGATCATTTCGCACCGCAGTATCGCCAGGCGCTCGCCGAGCGCATCGGACAGCGCATCCACGCCGACATCTCGGTCTCCGGCCTGGAAATCGGCTGGGGCTGGCATGGCCCGATCCTCTACCTCGACGATCCACGCATCACCCGGCCCGGCGCGGAGCAACCCGCGCTCACGGCCGATCGACTCGGGCTGGAATTCTCGCTGGCCGACCTGATCGGGGGGTCGCGCCTGCCGGATGGCCTGATCGTCGATGCACCGCACGCCGCGCTGGTGCGCACCGGCACGGGGCTTGCGCTGGCCCATTGGGGCCCCTCCGGCGGCGCCGGTATCGACTGGTCGAAGCTGGCCGCGGTCCGCCGCCAGATTGCGCATGTGCGCATCCGGGGCGGCCGGCTGACGATTGTTTCGGACCGCCTGCCCGGCGGGCGCATGCAATGGTCGAATGTCCGCATTGCGCTCGACGATGATGCCGATCACAGGCTCAAGGCCACGGCCTCGGCCGACGGGCCGGCCTGGTGGCCGTCAATCAATGCCAGCGCCACACTCACGGGGCCGCTGCAGCACCCCGACCACGCCGGGTTTTCGCTCCACAGCGACAATATCCGCCCCCTGGCCCTCGCCCGTGCCGGGCGGACGAACATCGTCTCCCACCTGCGCGGCGGCCGCTTGTCGTTCGACGTGGACGGCCATTGGCGAAATAATCGCCTGACCGATACCCGGATCACGCTGGCCAGTGAAGCGCTGGCGCGCGCCGGCGACGATCGGCCATTGGTCCCCGCCTTTAATGCCGTATTTCAGGCCACGAGCGATCCGGAGGCGCATCGCATCGACCTCAAGCTGGCGCAGCTGACCGGCGGGCCGAAGCAATCCGGCGATCTCGACGCCAACGCCCGTTTCGATACCCGCAGTCATGCCGTGCGCGTTACCGCGCGCCATCTGCCCGAAGCACTGGCGTTGCGCATGGCCCGTCTGGCCGAACCGCGCCTGCGGGATGCCGCCATCGACGGCTCGATCGATACGCTCGCGCTGCATTGGCAACCCGGACAGCCGCTGGCGGCGCAGGTCGGTTTTCACGGCCTGACGGTCGACGATCCGAAAATCGCCTTCGGGCCGATCGCCGGCCGCTACCGTCAGCAGGGGGGGCAGCACACGCTGACCTTCGAAGGCGCCAGCGGGACGCTGTCGGCCGCGCGCTACATCAAGGGCGACGTCGACATCACCGGGCTCGGTGGCCGGCTGCAATGGCAGCCATCCGACCGGGGCGGCTGGTCGATCGATCTCGACAAGCTGCGTCTGGCCAGCCGCCAGGCCCATGTGGTGACCTCGGGGCACGTCCGTCTGCCGAAGCAGGGCGCGCCGGTGGCGGATATCACCGCCGACCTGGTCGCGCCCCACATCGCCCGCCTGCTGGCGCATATACCGCAGGGCAAGAATCTGCCCAACCCGCGTCTGCGCGACTGGCTGCCCAAAGCCATTCTCGCCGGCTCGCTCGATCACGGTCATGTCGCGGTCAAGGGGCCCATGGATCGTTTTCCCTTCGCCCAGGGGAAAAACGGCAACGGCTTCCACATGACCCTGGTCGGTCATGGCGCGACGGTGCGCTACAAGCCGGAATGGCCGAAGGTCACGGACGCCGGCGGCAAGCTCTCCCTGGACGGCGACCAGCTCACGCTCGATCTCTCGAGCGCGAAGATGCTGGGCATGTCCATCGACGCGGCCCGGGCCCACGTCGGCAACGTGCGCGAGCCGGTGATGCAGCTGACCGGCAAGGCCAGCGGCGCGCCCGCCGCGAAACTGATGTCGTTTATATCGGCCTCGCCGCTGCATCGGAAGTTCGGCAAGCTGGTGCAAGCCATCGAAGTCAGCGGACCGGCGGATGTCGGCGTCAAGCTGCGCATCCCGCTCAAACCGGGCCTGGGCCATATCAAGGTGGACGGCACCATCGACGCCAGGGGCGATGCGCTGCGACAGCGTACGCTGCCGGGCCCGATCACCGGCATTCACGGCCGGCTGGCCTTCAGCGGCCACGGTGTGAAAGCGTCCGGCTTGACCGGGCAGATGATGGGCGTACCGATCTCGGCGGACATCGCCAGCGGGACCGACGGCGGCGAGCGGATCACCGCCCGCGCGCGGCCGAGCCTGCCGGCGGACCGCAAGGCATTGGCGCATTATCTGCCGGAAGCCTGGTTGATCTACGGTAAAGGCCAGACGCCCATGACGGTGGCCTTCACGGTCCAGCACGATGGCCGGATCAGCCCGATCCGGGTCAACAGCGATCTCACCGGCATGGCGATCCGGCTGCCCGCGCCATTGACCAAGCCGGCCGCGACCGCGGCACCGCTGGCGGTCACGATCGATCCCCGCAACGGCCACATCGATGCCCACTACGACCATCGCCTGCGCCTGGCCGTCGACCTGAACGCCCATGGCCGGCCGGAGCGCATCCAGGCCCTGATAGGCCACACCGATATCAAGCCGCCGGATACCAACGGCCTGTGGATCGGCGGCCATGCGGCGCGGGTCGACGGTCTGGGCTGGTTCTATGTCGTACGCCACGTGCTCTACGGTGCGCCGGCCGATATTCCGGGCGCGCCGGCCGCCCGTGCCGCCGCACACCACCCCAAACCGAAGACCGCCCCCCCGGCATCGCCCCTGGCGTTCCTCGGCGGCGACCTGACCATCGGCCGGCTGAGTTTCGGCGACCGCTACATCGCCAGGCCCCATGTCCGTGCCCAGCCGATGACGGACACGACCGGCTGGCGCGTGGATTTCGAAGGCGGTGACAGCCAGGGCCAGATCACCTGGGTCTCGCCGTCCGGCCAGGCCGCGCGTATCGCCGGCAATCTCAAGCGCGTGGCGCTGCATACCCAAAAGGCCCGGCCGCACTCGTCGGGTAATGCCGGCAACAGCGATTCGCCCGTGCTCTGGCCCGGCCTGGCGCCCACCGATCTACCGGCCATGAAGCTGTTCGTACAGAACTTCGTGGTCGACGGCACATCCTTCGGTCAAGCCCATGTGGATGCCACCGGCACCGCCGACGGCTGGCGCCTGGATCGTTTCCAGCTCGCGAACGGCGCGCTCACCGGCCAGGCCAACGCGCACTGGCAGCAGGACAGCGGCGTCAGCCAGGCCAGCGCGCACGCGGATTTCGACGGCCACGGCCTGTCACGGCTGCTGCGCACCTTCGGCTATGTCTCACCCATTCGGGCCAAGCGCGCGCGTATCAAAAGCGATCTGGCAATCAAGCCCAATCCGAACGGGCTCGATCTACGGTATCTGGAAGGCAACGTCCACCTGGCGCTGGATCACGGCACACTGCTGACCGTGGACCCCGGACCGGGGCGTCTGCTCGGCCTGTTGAATCTCTATGTGCTGCCCCGACGCCTGCGGCTGGATTTCCGCGACGTGGTCGACAAGGGCATGGCCTTCGACAAGGTGCGTGCCGATTTCGATATCCACCGGGGCCAGGCCTACAGCCAGAACGCGCGCATCCTGACGCCGTCGGTCAAGATCGGCATCACCGGCCGCATTGGTCTGGCCACACGGGATTACAACGAGTACGTCACCATCACCCCGAAGGTGGGCAGCGGGGTGGCAATCGCGAGTGCGGTGCTGGGCGGCCCGATCGTCGGCGCGGCCGTGTTCGCGGTGCAGCAACTGCTCAAGAAGCCGATCCAGCACTTCTCGTCGGTGGGCTACCACCTCAAGGGCAGCTGGGAGGATCCCCAGATCGTCAATCCGCGGGCCGACGACAACAGTGCCAATACGCCATCCGGCGCGGCCAGGCCCGGCACATCCCCGACGCCGGGGCAGTAGTGATCCCATCGTGGCTTCGGCGTATCCTCGGCCCACGGACATGGAATCAAGGACAACCCCGGCATGAGCGACACCCGAGCTGCGCTCGATACCGTGCGCGTCGCCGCCATCCAGATGAACTCGCGCGGCGAGGTCGACCCCAATCTCGCGCGCGCGGGCGACCTGCTGCGCGATGCGGCGCGGCGCGGCGCCCGGCTGGCCGTGCTGCCCGAAAACTTCGCCCTGATGGGCGCGCACGAAACCGACAAGCTGCGCGAGGCCGAGCCCGATGGCGACGGCCCGATCCAGGATTTTCTGGCCCGGACCGCGGCCGAGACCGGCCTCTGGATCGCCGCCGGCACCCTGCCGATCGCCAGCCCCGAGCCCGACCGCGTCTACCCGGCGCTGTGTGTCTACGACGATACCGGCACGCGCGTGGCGCGCTACGACAAGATCCATCTGTTCGATGTCGGCATGCCCGATTCGGCCGAGGCGTATCGCGAATCGGCGACCTTCATGGCGGGCAAGAATGCGCCGATGGTGATCGACTCGCCGTTCGGCCGCATCGGGCTGTCGATCTGCTACGACCTGCGCTTTCCCGAACTCTACCGGGCGCTGGCCGCCGACGGCGCCGAAATCATCGTCGCCCCGTCGGCATTCACGCACACCACCGGCACCGCCCACTGGCACCTGCTCACCCGCGCGCGGGCGGTGGAAAATCTCGCCACCATGATCGCGCCCAACCAGGCCGGGCATCACGCCAGCGGCCGGCGCACCTACGGCCACAGCCTGATCTGCGACCCGTGGGGGCAGGTCCAGGCCGAAGCGCGATCCGAGGCCAATGAGGTGGTCATCGCCGATATCGATCGCAACCGCGCCGCGCGCCTGCGCGAGGGCTTTCCCTGCCTGTCGCATCGCCGGCTGGCGTAGGCTCGGTTGCGGTTTTGCACACGCGGGCGACGGGGCCCCGGCCTCGACTCGCCTGTACGACGCTTTTAATGCAAGGAGTTCTCATGGCTCGACAGATTCAATTCAAGCAAACCGGCGGCCCCGAGGTACTCGAGCTGGTGGAAACCGAGATTCGCGCGCCCGGCCCCGGTGAGGTCCGGGTGAAAAACCATGCCATCGGCGTGAATTTCATCGATATCTATTTCCGCACCGGGCTGTACCCGGGCGAACTGCCGAGCGCGATGGGCTCCGAGGGCGCCGGCGTGATCGACGCGGTCGGCGACGGTGTCGAGGATTTCGCCGTGGGGGACCGCGTCGCCTATGTACTCGGGCCCAAGGGCGCCTACGCGGATGCGATCACGCTGTCGACCGATCACGTCGTCGCCCTGCCCGATGCCATCGATTTCGAGACCGCGGCCGCCTCGCTGCTCAAGGGCCTGACCGTGCAGTACCTGCTGCGCCAGACCTACGCCGTGGCCGAAGGCGACACCCTCCTGTTCCACGCCGCGGCCGGCGGTGTCGGCCTGATCGCCTGCCAGTGGGCGAAAGCGCTCGGCGCGCACGTGATCGGGACCGTCTCCTCCGACGAGAAAGCCGATATCGCCCGCGACCACGGCGCCTGGATGACCATCGACTACACCCGCGAATCGGTGCCCGAACGCGTACTGGCGCTCACCGACGGCGCCGGTGTGCCCGTGGTCTACGACTCGGTCGGCCGCGACACCTGGCACGATTCGCTCAAATGCCTGAAGAAACGCGGCCTGATGGTCTCGTTCGGCAACGCCTCGGGCGCGGTCGAGGGGGTGGATCTGGTCGAACTCAACCGCGGCGGCTCGCTGTTCGTCACCCGGCCCAGCCTGGGCGGTTATGCCGACACGCCGGAACGCTTCGAGATGATGTGCGCCGACCTGTTCGCGGTACTCGAGTCGGGCGACGTGACGGTGCATATCGGCCAGCGCTACAGCCTGGAAGAAGCCGGCGCCGCCCAGCAGGCGATCGCCGAGCGCAAGACCACCGGCTCGACGATTCTCATTCCCTGAGGATCGCGACAACCGGGCGCCGGCAATGCGCGATGAGATCGTCATACGGGGTGCCGAGGCCGGCGACCCCGTGGCCATCCGCGACATCGCCTGGGCGGCTTATGCCCGCTACGTCGAGCGCATGCCCATCCCGCCGCAGCCGCTGTCGGTCGATTACGCACGCGTGGTCGCGGCGGGCGATACCTGGGTTTTGCGCCGATCCGGCCGGCTGGCGGGCTTCGTGGTGCTGGATGCCCGCGATACGTTCTGGATCGAGAACATCGCAGTCGATCCCGCCGCTCAATCGCGGGGCCTGGGCGGCCGGCTCCTGGCCCATGCCGAACAACAGGCCACAGCGCGCGGGTTCGACCGTGTGCGGTTCTATACGCCGGCGATCGCCCACGAGAACCGGGCCTGGTATGCCCATCACGGCTACGTGGAAACCGATCGCCGCATGGACGACGGCCGCGACCGAGTGTTTTTGCAAAAACGACTCGGCTGATCCCGAGTCTCAGGTGTTAATCTGAGGCCATGCAAAACACTCTCGATATCGCCAGCGACGCCCTGCTCGGCCACGCCAATATCAACGCGCAACAACTCGAAACCACCTTGTCCGGCCTGATGGTACCGGGTGTGGACTATGCCGACCTGTATTTCCAGATCCTGAAAAGCGAGAACTGGATGCTGGAGGACAGCGTGGTCCGCAGCGCCGGCGCCTCCACCGCCCAGGGTGTGGGCGTACGGGCACTGGCCGGTGAACAGACCGGTTTCGCCTATGCCGACGAACTGGCCTTTCCGGCACTCGCCCAGGCATCGCAGGCCGCGGCCGCGATTGCCCGCGACGGCAAGACGGCGCGCATGAATGCGCTCACGCGACGCGACACCGGTCCGGCCGTGCGCTACCGGCCGATCGACCCGGCGGCCACGCTGGATGCCGAAGCCAAGGTCGCGCTGCTGCATCATGCCGACAAGGTCGCGCGCGATGCTGATGCCCGCGTGGTCCGCGTGACGGTGTCGCTGGCCGGCTCGTCGGACACCATGCTGGTGGCCGCCTCCGACGGCACGCTGGCCGGCGATGTGCGGCCGATGGTGCGGCTGAACATCTCGGTGCAGGTCGAGGAGAACGGCGTGCGCGAATCGGCCACCGCCGGCGGCGGCGGGCGGCTGGGATACGACATCTACACCGGCCCCGACGATCTCGTGGCCGAATACGCCCGCGAGGCGGTACGCCGTGCCCTGGTCCGGCTCAAGGCCGAAGCCGCACCCGCCGGCGCCATGCCGGTGGTGATGAGCGCGGGCTGGTCCGGCGTGCTGTTGCACGAAGCGGTCGGCCACGGACTGGAAGGCGATTTCAATCGCCGCGGGGCCTCCAACTATTCGGGCAAGATCGGGCAGAAGGTCGCCTCCGAGCTGTGCACGGTGGTCGACGACGGCACGCTCGACGGCCGGCGCGGCAGCCTGACAATCGACGACGAAGGCACGCCGGCGGCCGCCAACACGCTGATCGAGAACGGCGTGCTGGTCGGCTACATGCAGGACAAGCACAACGCGCGCCTGATGGACACGCCCGCCACGGGCAACGCCCGGCGTGAGTCGTATGCCCATACCGTCATGCCGCGCATGACCAATACCTACCTGCGCGGCGGCGACACCGATCCGGCCGACATCATCGCCTCGGTCGAGTCCGGCATCTATGCGGCGCATTTCTCCGGCGGCTCGGTCGATATCACTTCGGGCAACTTCGTGTTCTCCTGCGACGAGGCCTACCGGATCGACAACGGCAAGCTCGGCGCGCCGCTCAAGGGCGCCACGCTGATCGGCAACGGCCCGGAGGTTCTGGGCCGCATCTCAATGCTGGGCAACGACTGGGCGCTGGATACCGGGGTCGGCGTATGCGGCAAGAACGGCCAGAGCGTACCGGTCGGCGTCGGCCAGCCCACGCTCAAGGTCGACTCGATCACCGTCGGCGGCACCGAAGGCGCCGCCTGATTACGGCAGAACGCCCATGAGCGGCAGACGCCCCCACCGGCGGCGCGACCGCCCGGCCCGCGCGGAACGCGATGCCCACCTTCGCGTGATCGGCGGCGCCTGGCGCAGCCGCGTGCTGCCGGTCGCGGACCGGCCCGGCCTGCGCCCCACACCAAACCGGGTCCGCGAGACCCTGTTCAACTGGCTGGCGCCGATGCTCGCCGGGGCGCGCTGCATCGATCTGTTCGCCGGCACCGGCGCCCTCGGCATCGAGGCCCTGTCGCGAGGCGCGGCGCGCGCGGTGTTTGTCGACAACGACCGACAGACCGCCACGGCGATCGAGGCCGCGCTGGAAATGCTGGGCGCGACCGATCGCGGGCGCGTGCTCGTCGCCGATGGTACGCACGCCGCCGATCGTCTGGCCGGCGAGCGCGCGGATGTCGTGTTCATCGATCCACCGTTCGAGGCCGAACTGCACGCCGCGGCACTGGCCGGCCTGTCCGGCCTGATCGACCACCGCACGCGGGTTTATGTCGAATATCCGGCCCGCGACGAGGCGGTCATCGGCGAACGGCTGGCGGCGGACTACGAGATCCTGCGCCAGTCGCGTTCGGCCGGCGTGGGCTATTGTCTTGCGCGCCTTCGCCCGGCGGGCGAACATGGCTCGCCATGAGCCAGGCCAAACATGTGCGTGCCGCCTATACCGGCACATTCGATCCCATCACCAACGGCCATGCCGACGTGATCCGGCGCGCCGCCGGCATGTTCAGCGAGCTGATCGTGGCGGTGGCGAGCAATTCATCCAAGAAATCGATCTTCGACCACGCCGAACGGGTCGAACTCGCGCAGCTGGTTCTGGCCGACGTGGACAACGTGACCGTGTTGTCGGCCAGCGGCCTGATCGTCGATTTCGCCCGCAAGCACGGCGTCGATGTACTGGTGCGCGGGGTCCGTGGCGTGGGCGACTACGAATACGAGAAACAGATGGCGGTGATGAACCGGCATCTGGCACCCGAAATCGACACGATACTGCTCGCGCCCTCGCCCGAATACGCCCACATCTCGTCGACGCTGGTGCGCGAGATCGCCTTCCTGGACGGGCGTATCACCGGACTGGTGCCGGGTGTCGTGGCCGATCGCCTGCACGCCAAGACCAACGGCGGGCCGACATGAAAAAACCGCCCACCCCGCGCCGGGGTCGACGGCCGTCGCTACGCTGAACGATAGCGCTACGGCGACATCGTCTGGTCATCCGGCGGCGGGTTGCCCGACAGAGCGTACTGCTCGGTGATGTCCACCGTCGCCAGTTCGGAGGTATCGGCCGGCTGGAACACGAGCACCTGGATCACGCGATCCGGATAGCTGAAGTAGACCCGCGTCGTACTGGCATCGCCCGACATGCTGGAATCGGTATGCACCGCCGGATGCCGGCCCTGGCTGGGCGCGTCGGAGAAGGCCTGGATCATGTTCTGCACCGCGGCCTGGCCATCGGCACTCCGAAACGAGCCGAGGTTGCGCGTTACACGCACCAGCCGCCCGTGCGCGAAAGTGATCGAGCCCACCGCCTTGGGCTGTTGCGCTTGGCCATTCTTGCCCAGTGGCACCGCCTTGGGATACAGGAAGTAATGCCCGTTCTGGCTGGCCGGCGAGACGTTGAACTGCGAGCGCGCCTCGCCCATGGCCCGGGTCTTGTCGACACCAAGCTGGAGCGTCGTGCCGCCGATGTCCACGCTCTCCTGGTGCGACGCGGCGAACGCGGGCGGCGTCGCGATCGCAATCATCAAGGCCAGCGCCCAGGGGGCGGTCCGTTTCAGTCGATCCGGATTCATCTTGGGTTCTCCCTGTTCCTGAAAACCAACAATAAAGACCGTCGCAATGTCGTCTCCAACGATTTGACTTTAAATGGGGACGAAAATGTCGACAAATTCATGCCGGTCCGTTGCGAAAATTTTCTTGATTAGTTCGGAAACTCAGCAGGGTCAGGATATGACCCACCGAGTTCGGATAATAAAGCCATAACCCACAC
>NZ_JBQDYE010000041.1:0-34442 GCF_052044155.1 Salinisphaera sp. SWV1 | reverse complement strand
CGCTCGGCTATAACCCAGGGTCGCCACGAAGGCCTTGAGCGGTGAACGACCGCGGCGAATGGTCGTGAAGTCCACCTACATCTGCTGACCGGGCGGCGTCTCGAAACGGACCAACGGTGCCTCGGGCCGGTGTTTGTAGGGCGCCAGATAGCTCTTGAGCTGACTGATGCCACCGGGGTACCCCTGCGCCTGAATCTCACGGTAGAGCACCGTCGCCGGAATCCACCGCGGGCGCGCCGCCGCGATGCGTTCTTGCAGGTAGGGCTTGTACGCATCGAGTTTGCTCGGTCGTGCCGCACGTGCCGTGTAGCGCCCGATCTCGCCGCCGCGAAGATACTTGCGCACCGTGTTCCGCGAGACATCGAGCTCTCGCGCTATCGCCTTGATGGACCACCCTTGACGGGCCAAAACTCTGATTTCCACTGATTGCTCCCGGTTCAACATCTCGGCGACTCAAAAGCCGCCAGTTTCGCCCAGGGGGGTCAAAATTACTTCGGCGTCAGGGGGCAGTTTTACATCGGCGGTAACACCGGGGGAGCGGTCACATTATTTGGCGACCGATATGTTATTTTTATTTGCGCTCATTCGCGTACATTTGCGGATAAAATGCCCTTCTTATTCAGTCAGCTGAGTGTCGTATATAATCAAAGGCCAAGCACCCGACTGATGCTTCCGCTACGACGATTCTGAAGGGCGGCCGGGGGCGTCGTCAGGGGTTGGTCGCCGTCTGGCCCGGGCCGGGCGCCGCCACGAGACGATTATTCTTGCGCCGCAATCGGGTCGGTATGTCCATCGACAGCGCTTCGAGACCGCCGGTTTCACGCAGCAAGTCGTCGACCGGTGCACGCTCGGCCGGCGCCAATGAGGCATAGAAATCGATGGCCCGTTGCAGCATCCATTGCGGATAGGGCATGACGGCGCGCTCGGCTTCAGTGCCATTCAACCTGAAACGATGGCTGCCGATTCGCCGTGGCAATCGTTCCCCGGGATGGGCCTGCGCCCACGCGGCCACCGCGGCCAGGGTATCCCGAAGCACGGGAAACTGTTCGGCGAATTGCCGGCGCAGGATGGGCAAGAGCGTTTTCGGAATCGCGTCGCCTGGCATCCAGGTCCCGCAGGGTGGGTTGAAGTCGAACATGCGCTCGACCCAGCGAGCCACCGCGGGTGCCCGTTGGCGCATCAGCCGGCCCGGTGCGGGGTCCCGGTACAAATGGGCGTAGAGCGGCGCGATCAGGCCGAAATCGGCGAGGGAGGCGCGGTCCCCCAACGCATAGCGGTGCGCGGAGAAGTGGGTTTCCAGGTCATCCAGCAACGCTTCATAGCTGCGCTCGATCGCCGGCACGGTTTCGGGATGGATGCCGAGCGCGGGCAGCATCCCGGCGAACCGGTCGGCATGGCGGCTGGCGATCAGGCGGCGGAGAAAGGCTGGCGCCCAGGGCAGGGCAACGCGGCCAAACTCGGCCAGCAGGAATTTCCGGTTCTGGCGGGGATAATTCCAGCGATAGTGCATGGCCGGAATCAATAGCCATTCGTCGGCGTATAGCTCGAGCAGCAGCGCGGTCAAACGCTGTTTCGGGGTCGGCGGGTATACCGAGCGTGCCGGTTCGCGGGCCTCGATGGTATCGATGATGGCGGTCGTATCCTGAATGAATCGCCCCTCCGGCGTTTCGACCACCGGTATGAAGGCCACGCCGGTCTTCGGCACGATGATTCGTTTGTACACCCGTAATGTCGACAGGCGCTCGCGGTAGGCCAGCCCCTTGTATCGCAGGTAGGCCCGCGCCTTCCCGGTATAAAGTGAAAACGCCGTGCCATAGAGCGTGTATGCGGAATCATTCTTTGCCATATCGGGTCCGTGCGTCTTGCGAGGGGGGGGGCAGGCCTGCCGTGAAAGCCCGGATACGCCCGCGTCCGAACGGGCACAGCCAGGCGCGGCCGTGCCCGTTCGGGCGTCCGGGTGCGGTGCGAATCAGCGCTTGCGATCGGCCGCGTAGGGGTGACCGATCGCGTGAGCATCCGGCCGGTGGAATAGCAGCGTCAGGATAACCGACGATACCGCCAATGCGGTCAACAGGAAGAATGCATCGGCAAAGCTGCCCTGGCTGCCGACCACCCACCCGGTGATGGCAGGCGCCAGGAAGCCGGCAATCGCGAAGCCGAAATCCATGATGCCGAGCGCGGTCGCTGAGCGATCGGGCGCGATATCGACATTCACGGCGTAATAAGCGGAGTTGGCGCCCATTGAAGCCGCCAGCGCGATGGTGATCAGAATCAGTGACAGCGTCAGACTTGACGAGAAGGCGACCGGCAGGATGGCGACCGCCGCAATGGCCTGCGTTCCGGCGATCAAATAACTCCGGGCCGGTCTGAGGCGGCGGCTGCGTTTAAGCAGACGGTCGGAGAAATGCCCGAGGCTGAACAGCACCACCGCCGCCGCGGCCCAGGGCACGACCGAAAACCAGCCGACAGCCGATACGCTCAGGTGAAAGACCTTTTCCAGGTAACCGGGCAGCCAGGTCATGAAGAAAAACAGAAAGTAACCGAACACGAAAAAAGCCCAGTAGTTCGCCAGCAAGGTCGGGTTGGTCATCAGGCGGCGCCAGGAGGTCGAGGTGGCACCGTCGGCCTCGGCGGGCGCGGTGTCGTCGTTCTCGTCGGTCGCCGAATTGCTGTGCTCGCCCAGGCGGCGCACCTCTTTCAACTCGGCTTCGTTGACGAAGCCGGATTGTTCCGGCCGGTCGCGGAACAGCAGCCACCACAACGGCAGCCAAAGTAAGCTGATCACGGCCAGTACAAAGAACATGCCGCGCCAGCCCAGCCACGCGATCAGACTGGAGACCACCGGTGCGCCGATGGCCAGCGAGACCGGCACGGCGGTCAGCGAGGAACCCATCGCCCGGCCGCGTTCGCGCGGCGACAACCAGCGGCTGATCGCCCCGGTCATGCCGGGAAACATCGGGCCCTCGGCCAAACCCAGTGCTGCGCGAGCGACCAGGGCCAGCGTGAAGCCCTGGACCAGCCCGGTGCCGCCGATCGAGACGACCCAAAGCGCGACCGAGACCGCTAGAACGATGCGCGGGCCGAAGCGATCGACGAGTATGCCGCCAAGGAAGGTGGTCAACGCATAACCGATGCCGAACGCCCCGAGCACCAGACCGCGCTGTGAATCACCAATGCCGAGTTCCTTCGCCATCGGTCCGATCGCATAGGCGATCGCGGAGCGATCAATATAGTTGATGATGATGATGGCGAAAAGAAGTGCGACCACCACCCAGCGGTACTGGGTGGCCGCGGGCGCACCCTGCGCTGCCTGTGCCTGACTCATGTCCTGTTCCCGTGTTGGTATCTAACGTGATGAATGAATCACGCACAAGATATCAGCGGGCCGCGACGTCGTGGTCGATTCGGACGCATCTGCCGGCTGCAGTCGCCCGTTCTGTCCGTTGCCTGGCCCCGGACCTGTCGGCGGTCGCGTCACGGCGGCGTGCCGGGCGCGCACTGCAAAAGGCGCCCGGCGCGTGGTATCGACCCCGGCCCGGGCGAGCGCCGCCGCTCACGCCGCGCGATCGGAATAGGCGCTAAGGGGTGATGGCGATCTTGAGCACGCCATCCTGCTGATGCGCGAAGAGGTCGTAGGCCGCCTCGATGTCATCCAGCTTGTAGCGATGCGTGACCAGTGGCGCCAGGTCGACGCGTCCCGACGCCACCACGTTGAGCAGGCGGCGCATGCGTTCCTTGCCGCCGGGGCAGAGCGTGGTCACGATGCGGTTATCGCCCAGACCGGCACTGAATGCGCCCAGAGGGATGGTCAGATCCTGGGAGTACACGCCGAGGCTGGACAATGTACCGCCGGGGCGAAGCACGCTGAGGGCAGACTCGAAGGTGTTCTGTGTGCCCAGCGCTTCGATGGCCACATCCACGCCGCGGCCATCGGTCAGCGAGCGGATGGTCTCGATCGGATCGTCCTGGTTGAAGTCGATCACCGTGTCGGCGCCGAGGCGACGGGCGACGGCCAGCCGTTCCGGCACCGTGTCCACCACGATGATTCGCGTGGCGCCCTGCAGACGTGCGCCCGCGGTGGCGCAAAGCCCGATCGGGCCCTGGGCGAATATCGCCACGGTATCGCCGATACGAATCCTGCCGCTTTCCGCACCGGAAAAGCCGGTCGACATGATGTCCGGGCACATCAAGACCTGCTCGTCGGTGAGGTCGTCGGGAATCGGCGCCAGATTCGCCATGGCATCCGGTACGCGGACGTATTCGGCCTGGCAGCCGTCGATGGTATTGCCGAAACGCCAGCCGCCCATCGTCTTCCAGCCATGCGGCGCGCCGCAGCCGCATTGCGAATGACAGCCATCCAACGAGGCATAGCTCGTACCATCGGGCGTGATTGCACCGGCGATGACCCGCTGGCCTTCGGTATAGCCGGTCACCTGGGCCCCGAGTTTCTCGATCACGCCCACCGGTTCATGGCCGATCGTCAGTCCGCGGGCGACCGGGTATTCACCCTTGAGAATATGTACGTCGGTGCCGCATATCGTGGTCGTCGTGATGCGTATCAACGCATCGAGCGGGCCAATGTCGGGGATCGGCTTGTCTTCGAGTACGATACGGCCGGGTTCGACAAATACGGCGGCTTTCATCTGGCTCATGGCGGGCGACTCCGGGTCTGTAATCGGCAAACACGCCGACAGGGAGTACACGATGCGCGCGATTGCGCCCGCCGCATGTTGATCTGCGTCATCTCGCGCCATGATCGGGCGGCAGTGGCGGCCACGCGGCGTGGCGCCCAGTCGCAGCATCCCGGGCTACAGCCCGTCGCCGCGCGTCCTGCCTGGCGCAACATCACGCGGGCGGCGGGGCGGGAACTTACGTTACAGGGCATCAGCCCGAGCCGGTCGGACTGTCCCTGCCAGCGCACAGTGGACGCGGGCTTGCCCGGCCATCGCTCGTGTTATCGCATCAAGCCGCTTCGGCGACGTCGGCGGCTGTGTTTGTCACGCGCCGGCGGCGACGTCCGGGCAAGGACATGCGCAGAATGCGTCGTGCCACACCACCGGCCTGGCGTGCCAGCGAGCCCGTGTTGTAGTTGATGCCGTACTCTGCGCAGAGCGCCTGGACCCGCGGGGCGATCTCGCGATAGCGATGCGAGGGCATATCGGGAAACAGGTGATGCTCGATCTGATAGCTCAAATGGCCGGACAGCACATGAAACGGTACCGAGCCCGTCAGGTTGGACGAGCCCAGCAATTGCCGCAGATACCATTGCCCACGGCTCTCGTCGGTGGCTTCGGCGCGGTCGTACATCTCGACTTCGTCGGTGAAATGTCCGCAGAAGATGATCAGAAACGACCAGATATTGCGTGTGAAATTGGCCGAGAGATTACCCGCCAGAACCGGCGCGAACAGCGGGCCCGCCAGAGCCGGGAACAGCAGGTAGTCCTTGAGCAACTGGCCGCGCACCTTGGCGAGGATCTGGCCGGCCTGGGCGCGCATGTCCTTCCAGCTCTTGTCGCGGCCCAGGCGCTCGAACTCCAGGTCGTGCAGCGCCACGCCCCACTGGAAGAACGCCGCCAGCAGCAGCGCGATGCCGGGCTGGGCCAGGAATCGTGGCGCCCACGCCTGATCTTCGCTCACACGCAACAGGGTGTAGCCGAGATCGCGGTCCAGATCGACGATATTGGTGAACGTGTGGTGCACGTAGTTGTGCGAGTGCTTCCACTGTGCCGACGGGCAGGTGTTGTCCCATTCGTAGGTGGCCGAATCCAGGGCCGGATCGTTCATCCAGTCCCACTGTCCGTGCATGACGTTGTGCCCGATCTCCATGTTCTCGAGGATTTTCGACAGCGCCAGCAACGAGGTCCCCGCCAGCCAGGCCGGCGGCAACAGGCCGGCGAACAGCAGCGCGCGGCCCGCGACCTCGCTGGCACGCTGGGTTCGTAGCACGCGAAGGATGTAGCGCGCGTCGCGCTCGCCGAGATCGCTCATGACGTCATCGCGAATCTGGTCTAGCGCCTGACCGAACGCGCCCAGGTCGGCCTCGCTCAGATGGGTGGGCTTGCTCATGACAAAGTGTCCCCGAACGCGCCGGGCGTTCCGTGGTGAAAATGTGAGAAGAAATATTGGCGGATCAGAAATCGATCGCTACGTCGCCCGCGGCGGCGTGGATACAAAGCTGGAGATCGGTGTCGCGCACCTGCCGGACGCGATCGGTGCGCAGATCCCGCACCGTGCCCTCGGCGATACGACATTTACAGGCGTGGCATATGCCCATTCGACAGCCATACGGCGGCGACAGACCGGCGCGCTCCGCGATTTCCAGCAGCGAGCCGTGTTCGCCCGATGCCGCGATATCGCTTTTCAGGAACTGCACCGCCCCCTGGCCGTGTGCGCTGGCCCGTCGGCTGGCCGCGAACTGCTCGCGATGCAACGGCGCGCTCGAACGTGCGGCGATCAGGGTTTCGGCGGTATCCATGAAACCGGCCGGCCCGCAGAGCCAGGTCTCGCGCTCGGCCAGATCCGGCACCCGGGCATCCAGTGCGGCGCCATCGAGTCGCGCGCCGCCGGCGCCGGTAAATACGGTAATCGACTGCAGCCGCGCGTGCTCGGCCGCCAATGCCTCGAGTTCGTCCGCATAGATCATGTCGACCGGCGCGCGGGCGTAATGCAGAAAGACAATGTCGGTCGACGCGCCGTGTGAAAGCCATGTCCGCAGCACACTCATCACCGGGGTGATGCCGCTGCCGGCACTCAACAACAGCGCCCTGGCCGGCGCCTGCGACGGCGGACAGAAATCGCCTTCGGCCGGGCTGAGATACAGCAACTGGCCGCGCTGCGCGTGGTCCACCAGATGGTTGCTGACGCGGCCGGCGCCGTTTCGCTTGACCGTGATTTCGATCAACGGTTCGTCTGGAGCGCTGGCGATAGAAAAACAGCGGCTGTGACGCGCGCCGTCCAGCGTCAGACCGAGCAATACGTGCTGGCCTGCGCGATGGCCACGCCAGTTGCCGTTCGGCTCGATCGAGAGCGTGACGCTGTCGGGCGTCTGGCGGACGGCGTGCACGATGCGTCCGCGCGGCTCGGCCAGCGATAACCGATCGTCGATCAGCGCCAGGTAGTCGTCCACCGAGGACGGATGGGCCAGCGCCCGGGCCAGCGCACTGCCGAGCATCCGCTTGACAATCGGGTTCAAGGGTTTTGTGTCATGTTTGTGTACACGTGTGCACATTAAGCGCAATGTCGTGCCGCGTCAATGCGCGTGGTGAGGGCGACGACGTCGAGCACCCGCAGGCGCCGGATGACAGCCGCTGCAATGCCGGCACGCGCCCGTTTGAGGCCTTGCGGGCTCCGGTCACGGCAGCCGGCCGTACCGAAACCGCGCCCGCCGAATGGTTGAAATCCGGCCACGTTGCGCCCGCGATCGATCGGGCCCCGGCTGGCCTGCACGCCAGCTTGATTGACCGCGGCGACCGCATGCCGGGCCGGGCAAGCGGTAAGGGCGGGTTCAGTCGCTGGTGTTGTCGGCTCGATCCAATACCTGGAGCAGGTTGGCGAGTGTGGCGCTCGGATCATCGCGCCGCCAGGCAACGCCAGTGTCCAGTTGTGGCGGATGGCAGGCAAGCGGCACATAACGAATACCGGTGCGGGCCAGATGGCGCAGCGACTCCGGTACCAGCGCGATACCCATGCCGGCGGAGACGAGGCTGATGATGGTCTGCATCTGAATTGCGTGCTGGGCGATATCGGCCGGGCCGCCGCACTCCAGATAATAGTTCGTCACCAGGTCGTGGAACGACGGCGCGACCTGGCGCGGAAACACGATCAACGGCGACGTGACCACGGCCTCCGGCGAAAGCTGTCCCCGGGTCAGCATCAGCCGCCCATTGGCGAGCCATTGCTCAGGCACGGCCGCCATCAACGGCTCCGACATGAGCCGGCGATAAGCCAGCCGGCCCGGCAGCGCGGCATGCGCGGGCGGGATGAGTATGCCGGCATGGATCTCGCCGCCCATCAGAGCCGTGATCTGTACATCGCTGGTGGCTTCGGTCAGCGCCAGGTCGACGTTGGGGTAGAGCGTGCGGAAACGCTGGACCAGAGCCGGCAACAGGCTGTAATCGGCGGTGCTGACGAACGCGAGGTTCAAGCGGCCCGTTTCGCCGCGCCGGATGCGACGCGCGGTTTCCGGCAGCGCGTCCACCGCCGCCAGCGCCCTGCGCACGGGCTCCAGCCATGCCTCGCCGAAAGGCGTCAGCGCCACGGACCGTTTGGTGCGCATGAACAGTGCAGCCCCGAGTTCGCGTTCGAGCGCGCGGATCGACTGGCTGAGCGGCGGCTGCGTCATATGCAGCCGCTCGGCCGCCTTGCCGAAATGCAACGTCTGGGCAACCGCCACGAAATGCCTGAGCCGTCGCAAATCCATCTGTCATATCCTGTGCGACTTAATAAAGCATAAATAATATATTTCAAAAACCGACGAGCGGAAAATAGCATGGCCGGGTGCGATGAACCGGAGGAACATCATGCCCGTCTATCGATCCCGAACCAGTACCCACGGCCGCAACATGGCCGGTGCCCGCGCCCTCTGGCGCGCGACCGGCATGGGCGACGACGATTTCGGCAAGCCGATCATTGCCATCGCCAACAGCTTCACCCAGTTCGTGCCGGGGCATGTGCACCTGAAAGATCTGGGCCAACTGGTCGCCGGGGAAATCGCCGAAGCCGGCGGCGTGGCCAAGGAATTCAATACCATCGCGGTGGACGACGGCATCGCCATGGGCCACAACGGCATGCTGTATTCGTTGCCGTCGCGCGAGTTGATCGCCGACAGCGTGGAATACATGGTCAACGCGCACTGCGCCGATGCGCTGGTGTGCATTTCCAATTGCGACAAGATCACGCCCGGCATGCTCATGGCCGCCATGCGGCTGAATATCCCCACCGTGTTCGTCTCCGGCGGGCCGATGGAAGCGGGCAAGGCCGTCATCAAGGGGAGCAGTCGTTCCTTCGACCTGGTCGATGCCATGGTGGTCGCGGCCGACGACAGCTACAGCGACGAGGACGTCGCGACCATCGAGCGCTCTGCCTGCCCCACGTGCGGCTCCTGTTCGGGCATGTTCACTGCCAACTCCATGAACTGTCTGACCGAGGCGCTCGGCCTGGCGCTGCCCGGCAACGGCTCGGTGCTGGCCACCCACAGCGATCGCGAGGCGTTGTTCCGCAACGCCGGTCGGACCATCGTGGATCTGGCGCGCCGTTATTACGAACACGACGACGAAAGCGCCTTGCCCCGCGGCATCGCCACACGTGCCGCGTTCGAAAACGCCATGAGCCTGGATATCGCCATGGGCGGGTCGACCAACACCGTCCTGCATCTGCTGGCCGCGGCCCGGGAAGGCGAAGTGGATTTCTCCATTGCCGAGATCGACGCACTCTCGCGTCGCGTGCCGTGTCTGTGCAAGGTCGCCCCGGCCAAGGCCGACGTACACATGGAAGACGTGCACCGTGCCGGCGGCATCATGGCCATTCTCGGCGAGCTCGACCGCGCCGGCCTGCTGGATACGTCGCGGCCAACCATCCATTCGCCGACCCTGGGCGCCGCCCTCGCGCAGTGGGACATCATGCGCACCGAAGACGAGGCGGTGCGCAAACTGTATCGCGCGGGCCCCGGCGGCATCCCGACCCAGACCGCATTCAGCCAGTCGACCCGCTGGGAAACGCTGGACACCGACCGCGAGACCGGCGTCATCCGTTCGGCGGATCATCCGTTTTCCGCCGACGGCGGGCTCGCCGTGCTGTTCGGTAACCTCGCGCCCGAGGGCTGTATCGTCAAGACCGCCGGCGTGGATGACTCGATCCTCAGCTTCACCGGCGCGGCTCGTGTCTATGAAAGCCAGGATGCGGCCGTGGCCGGCATTCTGTGCAACGAAGTCGCCGCGGGCGAGGTGGTCGTCATTCGCTACGAAGGCCCGAAGGGCGGCCCCGGCATGCAGGAAATGCTGTATCCGACGAGTTATCTAAAATCCAGGGGGCTCGGCAAGGCTTGCGCGCTGATTACCGACGGCCGTTTTTCCGGAGGTACTTCGGGCCTGTCGATCGGCCACGTCTCACCGGAGGCCGCCGAAGGCGGGCTGATCGGTCTGGTCGAGACCGGCGACGCCATCGCCATCGACATCCCCAATCGCACGATCGAACTCCAGGTCGACGACACCACGCTGGCGGCTCGGCGCCAGGCGATGGAAGAGCAGGGCGCGGGCGCCTGGAAACCGCGCAACCGTCTGCGCAAGGTCTCACCGGCGCTCAAGGCCTACGCTGCCCTGGCGACCAACGCGTCGAAAGGTGCGGTACGCGACGTCAGCCAGATTACGTTGTAGATACAAGCGGCCATGGTCTCGACCCCAGAGCGCCGAGACCGGCCGGCTTCAATGCGAGCAGGGTACCGCTGCCCGCCGGCGGGTCGCTCCGAGCCGGCGTTTGCGCGCACAATGCGCGACTTGCGTGGTGTGTGCCGGAAGGGAAATTCATGGAACAGACGGTCCTGTTGCTGATCGCAGCCCTGGTCGTGGGCATGTCCAAGGGCGGGTTGGCCTCGGCGGCGGCGATCTCGGTGCCGATGCTGTCGCTGTTCATGAACCCGATCCATGCTGCGGCGCTCTTGTTGCCGGTGTACATCGTTACCGACTGGGTCGCGGTGTGGCTGTACCGGCACGAGTACTCGGGCCGGAATCTCGTGATCCTGATTCCGTCCATGCTGCTCGGGGTTGCTGTCGCCACGGTGGTCACGCCGTATACGCCGGAAAGTCTGTTGTTGATCGTCACCGGCCTGATCGGTCTGTGGTACTGCCTGCGCACCTGGCTCCGGCGCGGCGTGGCCGAGCGGACCGAAGCCCGCGTGTTGCCCGGTGTGTTCTGGGGCACCATCACCGGGATCACCAGCTTCATCACCCATTCCGGTGGGCCGCCGGCGCAGGCTTATCTCCTGCCGCAACGGCTGCCGAAACTGAAATTCGCCGGAACCATCGCGATCGCGTTCGCGGCCTGCAATCTGGCCAAGTTGCCGGCGTACTGGGAAATCGGTAATCTGCACGACCTGAACTGGCAGACCACGCTGGCGCTGGCCGCGACCGGGATCGTCGGCACCCGTATCGGGCGTGCGATCTCGCTCGTACTCTCCGAGAGCAGTTATCGGCGGGTGATCGAAACCATGCTGTTTCTGCTATCGATCATCCTGCTGGGCAAGGGCGGCTGGATGCTGCTGCACCCAACGCTCGCCTGAGTGTGACACCCGGCGTCCAACGACAGGATTCCGCGGCCCGGCCCCGAACGATGCGGTCGTCGCCTGCCGGAGATGCAGACTTGCAACGTCGCATCGGCGAATGGGTGGCCAAACCGCGGCGACTGGGGTGTGAGGCCGTGTCGTTCCCGATGCCATCGACCCTTTCTGGGGTTTGAAGGATACGGGTGCCGCAACGAAGGTTGACCGCTTATTGGGACGGGTTCGTGACGTCCGCTCCGGGGCTGGCACGCCTGCGTTTGGCCAGCCGGACCACGACCACCGTTGCGCTGGCTCTGGGTGCGACCTATCGAAAGGCTGGCCGATCGAATCGGTGGAAAACAACAACTACCGGCGAGAAAACAGCAGTTGCCGCGCAACGTCCGATCGGCTCGCTTGGAGCACGAGAGGGCGCAGCAATAGGCTGCGCGAGCGGCCTTGCAGCGTATCGATCAGATCGTGCCCAACCTGGGGCGTGATTTTTTCAGCCGCTGACTGCGGGGTTTTCCTGCGTTGCGGCATCGCCGCGCTGGGCGCGCACAGGCCGGGCCGGGTAGGCATCTCCTGTCGATCCTGGATTACCGGGCCGGTCTATGTCGCGAAAAGCTGGCCGCGATCCTTGAACGCCTTGAATTCGAGCGCATTGCCGCAGGGGTCGAACAGGAACATCGTCGCCTGTTCGCCGGGCTCGCCCTTGAAGCGGATATACGGCTCGATCACGAACTCGGTGCCGAGCGCGCGCAATCGTTCGGCCAGCGCTTCCCATTCGGCCCATTCGAGCACGATGCCGAAGTGGGGCACCGGCACGTCGTGGCCGTCGACGGCATTGGTATGGGCGTGTGCCTGGGCGGGCGTCTTCGGGTGCTCGTGAATCACGAGCTGGTGGCCATAGAAGTCGAAATCCACCCACTGATCGCTGGACCGGCCCTCGCTCAGGCCGAAGGTCTCGCCATAGAAACGGCGCGCGGCGGGCAGGTCGTGAACCGGTATCGCCAGGTGAAAGGGGGAGAGCGCCATGTTGCCGCCTCGAGTTGACTGGGCCTCTGAGTGTAGCCGCAAGTCAGGGGCGCGACACGAGAACACATGCGTCGATCGGCGCGCTCAGGCGATCTTGGCTACGATGTCGTGAAGCACTTCCCCGGCTCGGGCCACGCGGTCCGCGCCGTTGGACATGTGCCGATACACCTCGCGGCGTTTGAGGATTTCCAGAACGAAGCCGACCGCCGAGCTCACGGCCGATGTTTCCCGCGCATTCAACTCGCCGGTCAGAACCGCCAGCGCGTCGGCGCTGCGTTGTTGTTCCGGTGTCAGGGTTGCTCGGTAGTGCTCGGCGTCGAACAACTCACCGAGAGCGCGGCGATAGACTTTTTCGGTGGCACGCTCGGTTTTTCGAGCCGCGTCGGCATGCTGCTCGGCCGTCAGCGGGTCATCGGCAAGGCAGGCAAAGCCCTGCTGCAGCGCCAGTGCACCGCGGTGCATCAGATCGGCCATGGCACGAGTGTGTTCGTCCGGCTCGAGCTGGAGCACGCGCATTTCCTGAACCGTTGCCTTGGCATAGTTGAGGATCTCATCGATCGCGGCAATCGAGCGGTACACATCCTCGCGATCGATGGGGGTGGCAAATGCGCGATGCAGGGTGGTCATGTTGTCGGCCTTGAGCGTGTCACCTTGCTTTTCCAGGGCGAGCACACGCCGGGCGACGTCTTCATCGGCGCCTTGCATGTAGGTGACGAAGACTTCGGTTGCGGCCACGGCAAGGTCGCATTGGGCATTCAGCCGGGCATAGAAATCCGGGGTGCGCGGGAAAATGCGCGCCAACCAACGGCGGGTCCGAGATTCCGTATCATTGCCCATGATCGTATGTCGTTGCGCTCAATGTATAACCGTCAATGCCAGCCAGCATACGCTGGCGCCAGCGAGCGCCGCGCCCGGCAGGGTGATTACCCAGGTAAGCACGATTTCGCGTGCCTTGAGCCAGTGTACCCGGCGCACGTGCTCCGACGCGCCGATGCCCATGATCGACGAATTCACCACGTGTGTCGTCGACACCGGCCCGCCGAACAACGACGCGCCGAACACCACCGCGGAGGACGTCATCTGGGCGTCCAGGCCGTGGATGGGGCGCAGCTTGTAGATGCCGAAACCGACGGTGCGCACGATTCGCCAGCCGCCGAGGACCGTGCCCAGGGTCATGCACGATGCGCTCAGCGCGATTACCCAGACCGGCACCCGAAACGCCGGCAACACGCCGGCCAGCACCAGCAGCAACGTAATGATGCCCATGCCTTTCTGGGCGTCGTTGGCGCCATGCGAGAAAGCCAGCGCTGCGGCCGTCAGCCATTGGCCCTGGCGTAGTCGTCGATTGACCGAGGGATGTGCGGCCCGCAGCAGAAATCGCATCAGCCGATGAACAAGCCAGCCGATGAGGAAACCGGCCGGCGGTGACAGCAGCAGGGACAACAAGACCTTGGTCACCCCCATCATCTGGCCGTGTGCCAATGCGTCCATGCCCCAGTTGACCGCGCCGGCGCCGGTGCTGACCCAAACCGCACCGACCAGACTCCCGACCAGGGCGTGCGTGGATGACGACGGCATCGCCCACCACCAGATGATGACGTTCCATACCACCGCTCCCAGGACGCCGCAGACGACCACGAGGACACCGAGCGAGCGCGGCAGGCCGCCGAGGTCGACGAACCCGCCGATCGTATCGGCCACCGCGGTGCCGGCGACGATCGGGCCGGCGAATGTAAACAGGCCCACCAGGATAACGGCCTGCAGCGGCGTCATCGCCCGCGACGCCACCAGGGTCGCGACCATGTTGGCGGCATCGTTGAAGCCGTTGGTGAAATCGAAGGCGAGTACCACGGCAATACCGGCGACCAGGAGTATCGCGAGCGTTGTCATGGGCTCCTGTGGCGGATAACCGGCCGGCTCGGGGCGACGGGGAGCGCGTCGGGTCGACATCCGGGCCGCGATTGGCGACAGCGCGCCCGCCGGCGCGCCAGTGCCGCGCAAGCCTTGGCGTTCTCAGTTCGCAACACGGCGGGTTTGGCGAGCGATGGCGGCTTGCTTACGGGGCATCAGGCCGCGATCATGCCGTTTTTCAGGCACGCTTCATCGTAGGTGAACACCACATCGGGATTGGGTAGAACCAGGCTTTCATCCTTGCCGTCGTAGTCCAGTCGCAGCAGCAGATCCTTGATGACATTGAGGCGCGTCACCCGCTTGCGGTCCGCCCGAACAACGGTCCACGGCGTCAGCGGCGCATGGGTGCGCGCGAACATTTCATTGCGCGCCTGGCTATAGGCGTCCCAGTGCCGGACTGCCTCGGCGTCGATCGGGCTGATCTTCCACTGTTTGAGCGGGTCCCGGCGACGCTCGTCCAGGCGTTCAGTCTGCTCGGCCTGACTGATATCAAGATAGTATTTGAACAGTTTGATTCCCGAGCGGACCAGCATGTGCTCGAAATCGATGACCGTGGCCATGAATTCCTCGTACTGGTCGTCGTCGCAGAACCCCATCACTGTCTCGACACCCGACCGGTTGTACCAGCTGCGGTTGAACAGAACGAATTCTTCGGCGATCGGCAGATGTGCCACGTAACGCTGAAAATACCAGGCACTGCGATCGGCCTCCGACGGGCGCCCCAGCGCGACAACGCGCGTCTCCCGCGGGCTCAGGTGCTGGACGATGCGCTTGATGGTGCCGTCCTTGCCCGCGGCATCGCGGCCCTCGAAGATAACCAGAATCTTGTCGTGGTAGCGAATGAAGTGGCGTTGCAACTTCACCAGTTCAATCTGCAGGCGGCGCAGCGTGTGCTTGTACTCTTTCTTGGGGATCGCCGCGACCGCCGGTGCGGTCGGTCGGGCCGGAGAATGCTTTGTGCTCACGAACTCGCTCCCTTCACGGCGCGTTGTGCGCGGTATCACGAATGCCGTGTGCGCTGGCCGTCAGGTTCGATCATAAGCGACGCGCCGCATCGACGTCTTCCCGGCGCGACTCACCCCGGCACCGAATAGCCCGCAGGGCCGGTCTTACCCGGTGGCCGGATATGGGTCACTGGGCATTTTCGGCCTCGCGCGACGGCCCCGCGCCCGTGACAAGGGCCGCCTTATCTGCCGGCGGATGTCAGTGCGTTGCCCGGTCGTCGCGACCGGGCGCGGGCGATGCGGCCTCAATATTAATCCGGCATCAAAACAGCTGACTTCATCCGCTGTTTTCAACGCCTTCAAAAATAAAAGCCGGCGCCTGTCCGTCTTTTATTTTCAGAGGCTTCGCGGCCAATGGCCGTGGCGAGCATGCGGTCGCATACGCGCGCTATTAACCCAAAAAATCATCTATTTTTGTGCCGGACTAATAGTAGCCGTAGGCGCCCAGATCCAGGGCGAGGGCGTCGGCGATTCGGCGATTGCCCTCGGCATAGTGTCGCCGGATGGTTTCGGCGGTATCGGCCCGCAGTTCAATCGCGGAACCGCGCCCGGTCAGCCTGGGGGGTATGGTGATTTCGAACTCCCCACGCGGCGACTTGAATGCCAGCAGTGGCCGTAGCGCCCAACGGTCGCGCCCCATCGAACGGGTATTGGAAGGGCGCCGGTTGAGTTCCGTGTCGATCGCCGGCGCATTCAGAAATCGCCGAACCGTGTGGGCGAATTCGTCAAAGGCGCTCGCCATGCGCTCAATCGGCAGGAAGCACACGTCCTCCGCTGGCAGCACGCGGGTCAGGCATTCGTGCAGCGTTGCATACTCCATCGGATAGAACATGTTCCCCGCGCCGGCCGGTCGGCCGGTGAGCAGACGCGCGACCCGGCGTTCGAAGTCTTGTTGCGATGCGCCGATGATCTTGCGGGACAACTGCACATAGCTTGAGGCCAGCAGCAGATCCTGGCGCCGAATCATCAGCAGGATGCGAACGCGCGCGAAACCCAGTCGGCGCGCTCCCTGGTCGAATGCCGCGAGATTGTCGCGCAACCGTCCGCGTTCGAACGCATCCGGCATGGCGCGGATGCCGAAATGATTGAGCCGCGTGATCGCCTCCTCGGAGATCAGCACCGATCGTTGCGCGCGCCCCTGTTTGAGAAAGGGCGACAGGAATTGCTGCAGAAAGGCGTCGCCGTGGTCGCGCCAGAACCCGGGGTCCTTTTGAAATGCATCGGAGAATCGGCGAACCCCGTAGCGATTGCGGCGATAGCGATAGGCCGGGAGCCTGGCGTTTTGCGCCCCCGGCATCAAATACTGCCCGGGCATGAGGTGGGGGAAGACGTTGCCGTGCAGATACGAACTGGCCGCCTTGGGCAGACCGATATGCAGATACAGTACCGGTTCGGATGGTGGCCCGCTCGCGTCCGTGGCGGCGGTGTGCTGACTCGTCGTATCGGCGTCCATGCAGGCGGCCTGCGCCAGGGACTGGTCGCGGTTCATTTTTACCCGAGGAAAAGTCGATTATCAATTTTCGCGATTATCTCAGCCATGGGTGTGCGCGATGTAACAAAAAAAAGACGCAATAAACTGAAAATACGGCAGTTATATGGTAGTTACATTTAAACCTGCGAAGATGCGATGCCACGTTTCAGGCTGCGATATCCCGTGTTGCGCCCGGATGTCTGGCCGGATATATCAGAAGGCCTGCGCGCCGGCACAACACGCGTGACGCTGTCGTGGCGGTCGCCGATGGACGCATTGGGCGCCGATCACGCAACACGAGCCCATGCGCGATCGACGCGCATGGGCGGCGTGAAGGAGAGTCTGCTTGTGGCTCAGCGCGCTTTCTTGTCGCGGTACATCGCGGCATCGGCGTGATTCAATAGCGACTGCTCGTTCGGGCCGTGCTGCGGGTAAATGGCGATCCCGATGCTGACACCGAGCGTCACCCGCTTGCCGCCCAGGAAAAACGGCTGGCTGAGCACACGGCGAATGGCGCCCGCCACGCTCTCGGCCTGGTCGGCGTGGTCGCTCCCGCGCAGCAGCACCACGAACTCGTCCCCGCCATAGCGGGCGACAATATCCGATTCGCGCACGCAGCGCAGCAGGCGTTTGGCAGCCAGACGAAGCACACGGTCGCCCGCGCCGTGGCCGTGAAGATCGTTGATGGGCTTGAAGCGATCGAGATCGAGATACAGCAGTGCCATGTTTCGACCGCCGTTGCAGGCCGCACCGAGCAATGTCTTGAAGCGCTCATGGAAGAATCCGCGGCTGACCAGGCCGGTGAGCGGGTCGTATTGCGCCATGCGTTGCATGCGGTCCAGCATCTGTTTACGTTCGATGGCGCTCGCGATCTGCGTCGAGACGAATTGCAGCAATGCCCGTTCGGTGTCGCCGTAGATACTGCTATCGCCATGGCTCTTGATCACGAGTACGCCGATGGGCCCCTGGCTTGCCGCCAGCGGCACGCCCAGCCAGTAACGTGCTTCGCACTCGGCGGCGGCCTGAAGGTGCGCCGGCAGCCCGGCCCGCAAGTCCGGGGTGACCAGCAATTCCCTGCCGCTGCGAATCACTTCAGCGATCAGCGAATCGGGCGCCAGTGGCCCGATCGGCGCTGCCGATTCGGGTTCGTCGACATGATACGGGAAGGTCACGCTGTCATCCTCGGCGTCGTACAGGGCGACGAGAAAGTTGGGCGTGCCGAGCAGTTCGTCGATGATTGCGTGTATGCGGCGTAACAGGTCGGTCAGATCACCCGCAGCATGCGCCGCCTCCGAAATCGCGTAAATCGCTGTCTGGCGCGACTCGGCCTGCTTGAGTTGGGTGATGTCCCGCGCCAGCCCCACGCGCACCTGGTCCGCTTCCGACCAGCGCGCCGACCACATGATATGCGCGATGCTGCCATCCTTGCGCCGGTAGCGGTTTTCGAAATGGGGCTGGAGGGCCCCGTTCATGATCCGCTGCGCGATTTCACGGGTGCGCTCGCGGTCTTCGGGGATCACCAGATCCAGTATCTGGCGCCCTGCCAGCTCCGCGGGGGTATAGCCGAAGATCCGCTCACATGCCGGGCTCGCCGATACGATGCATCCCTGCGCGTCCACGATGCATAAGGCATCCAGCAGCAAATCGGAATAGTTCATCACGCCGGCTTCACACCCCGAACGTTTATGCGGCATGACAAAATCAGTCCTGCCGTGTGTGCCGAAGGCAGCACATGGGGTGCGATGTAGCCACGACGAACGGCGCGATGAATCGCTCCGGGCCGCGAGCAGCGGGTACTCTGCAAACGGTCAAACCCATCCCCCGGAACGATATGATCGAACGCGGACCATTGAGCGGTGCGCCTCCAGCTTAACCCGCGGCGCCGCTCCGGTGAAGATTGCCGGCCTGGGTTTTCGATGAACGGGGCCGTGCGGTGCGGCGCACTCACGACCCCTGAGTTGGTCCACAATCCTATCCATCGGCGCGGCATTGTTGCGCGCCGCGCGGCCCGAATTCGCATAATCTGGCGCGTTGGCCGGGCCCGGCGTGGATCGCCCGGCCGGCAGTGCTAGGCTGGTGCATCTGCGAGGCCAACCGGTGCGGTAAGCGGGATTTTATCCGGGCTTCGAGCCGTCGACGCCCGGGCGGCCTGTCTCAATTCGGCGCGAGAACCAGTCATGTCCATTTACGACATCCAGGTCGCCACCATCGACGGTCGGCGTATTCAGCTCGATACCTACCGTGGCTGCATTATGCTTATCGTCAATGTTGCCAGCGAATGCGGCTTCACCCCGCAGTACGCCGGCCTGGAGGCGCTCTACCGGCGCTACGCCGACGACGGTCTCGCCGTACTCGGTTTCCCCTGCAACCAGTTCGGGCAACAGGAGCCGGGTGGTGCATCCGAAATCCGGAATTTCTGCGCAACACGCTACGACATCACGTTTCCGCTATTCGCCAAGATCGATGTCAACGGATCCAACGCGCATCCTTTGTATCGGCACCTCAAAGCCGAGCGACGGGGTTTGCTCGGCCGGCGGATCAAATGGAATTTCACCAAGTTTCTGGTCGATCGTGACGGCGATGTACGTGAGCGTTATGCGCCTACCGACAAGCCGGAAAAGATCGAACACGACATAAAAGAGTTGTTGGCCGGCAATCGATGAAACGATCACTCGATCCACAGTGACGTTTCGCCGCGCCAGCCGCGTGGCGAAACGGCCCGCACCGAATAACGGCCCCGCTGGCGAATTGCCGGCGGGGTCGCCTCAACGGGCTATCGAGCAGCCTTCAGCAGATCCCGCAGGGCCTCGCCCACGCCGGTGGCCGACTGGGGGTTCTGCCCGGTGACCAGTCGACCGTCGACGACCACCTGAGTCGCCCAGTCGTCGGCCGGCTCATGCACCGCGCCGCGCTCGACCAGCCGGCTGGCCAACAGGAACGGTACGACGGTCTCCAGCCCGACCGCTTTTTCCTCGGCGTCGGTGAATGCGCTCACGCGCCGGCCATCGACCAGATGGCGACCATCGCCGAGCGTCACGTCCACCAGCGCCGCCGGCCCGTGGCAGACCGCGCCGACGACGCCGCCCGCCTCATAGATCGCGCGGGTCTTGTCGTTGACCGCCGGGTTGCCCGGGAAATCCCACATCGCGCCGTGGCCACCGGCGAAGAAAATCGCCGAATAGTCGGACGGATTCACGTCCGCCAGCTTTTGCGTACTGCGGATCGCCGCCCGAAACATGGGATTGTCCCAGTAGCGCCGGTTGGTCTCGTCGTCGAGGTCGAAGCCGTCGACCGGCGGCTCGCCGCCCTGGATCGAGGCGAAGGCCACGGGGATATCCGCCGCATCGAGCACCGACACGGGGTGGGTCACCTCGCCGAGAAAGAAACCGGTCGGATCGCCCGATTCGCCCTTGGTGCCGTGACTGGTCATCACGACGAGTACGGGTTTGATCGATTGTTCTGTGTTCGCCATGGAATGCTCCACTGGTTCGGCCCGGACAACCACCGGGTCGTGAAAGACAACGCTCAAGAGATGGCGTCGATCGCCGCAGAATCAACCGAAGCGGCCCTGGCCGGTTCGGTTTGGCGTGGCTTGGTCGATCCCGGCCTCGGATGCGGGCGAGGGCATGGCCGGCATGATGATTGCCGCACCGGCCGCTCCCTCAGGGCAGGACTTCGGGGCTCGATCTGCGCCGCCATATGGCTCAAACGTCAGTGTCACGGGTTTGATAAACCGTGGCTGTTACCCCGCAATGTCAGCAGACATGTCCCGGCCGGGTGCGCGTCGGCCGGTGGTTTGCGCGCGGCTGGGTATGCCCCCATATCCGCGACTGGGAGCCTATTGCTGCAGGCTCTGAAACGGCTGGTTGCGATGGGGCGCCGGCGCCTGTCGCGGTGCGGTACGAGGGCCTAAACTACACGACATGTTCGATTTTCTTCAGGGGTTTGCATACGGGCTGTTTTTGTCCTGTCTGCCGTGGTTTCTCGCCGGCATGCTCGATCCGCGACTTGCCGTACCCGCCGAGCCGCCAACGCGCTGGCGCGTCATCCTGCGTTATGTCTTCGGTGTTCCGTTTCTGGCGTTCGTGCTGTGGCTGACCTCGCTCTGGGGCGGCTTCTCGCCGAGCTTTCTCGGCTGGGTTGCCGGGTTGGCGGCGCTGGCGGTGGAGATCCCGGCGGAACGCGGTTGGCGCCGTTGGCGCGCCCGGCGCGAGGCAAGACGGCGTCAGGCGGTGGCACAAGCCCGGGCCCGCGAGCAACGCGCCGATGCCGAGCGCGCCCGGCGCGAGGCGGGCGTTGCCGAACTGGATCCGGCCGCGCCGCCGGCGGACGCCGACGACGTCGTGCTGGCCCTGTGTGGCGCCAAGCGGGCGCTGCTCCACGCCCGGCGCGCCGATCTGGCCGGTCATGCCGATCGTGTGTATACGCGCTACACCCGCGTGCTCGACGTGCTGGCGGATAAATTCGATGCAAGCGAGGTGACCTTCGATCGCTCGCGGGCCATGGTGGTGCAGGTTGGGCTGACGGCGGCGGATAACCTGCGCGCCATGGGCGCGCTGGCGGCCGGCGTGGCCGGTATCGATGCCGCCTATGTGCGCCGGCGCCTGGCCGAAATGGGCCCGCGCGGCGTCGCCGATGAACGCGACGCGCTGCAACGCCGGCTCGATCTGGTGGCCGACACCGAGCGCCGCCTGGCCGAACGGGCGGCGACCAACGAAACCGCACTGACCACACTGGACAACGCAGTGGTGGTGATGTCGCGGGTGAACACCGACCGGCCGCGGGCCGAAGTTGGCGCCGAGCAGGCGCTCAACGATCTCAAACGCTTCATCGACAAGGCAGAGCGCTATGGACACAACACCTGATCGAGACCGTGGCGCGCATGCGCCGCGCAGCCCGCTGAGCCTGTCGCTGCCGGTCGACGAGATCGCCAGCGAAATCGAATCGGAAAGTCGGCCGCGCCCGGAAGCCGAGGCCGAGGACCCCGAGTTGGCGCGCACCGCGGATGCGTTCGTGGCGGATGTGCTGGCCATGGACGAGGCCGAAGCCGCGAGCGCGCAGGCCAAGCGCGAAGCGGTGGACGGGATGGGCGCCGAGGTGCAGCGTCAGGCCGCCCACCGCAGCGCCATGCTCGACACGCCGATCCGCCAGCTCGCCGGGCACGGGCGCGACGGCGGGCCGGTCGCCCAGGCACTGGTCGGGCTGCGCACGCGTATGGAAGCGTTGAACCCCAATCGCCACAAGCTCGCCGATGGCCGGCTTGCGCGTACTTTTTCGTTCATCCCCGGTGTCGGTAATCGCCTGGCGCGTTATTTCCAGAAGTTCGAGACCGCACAGGAAGCCATCGATGCCATTATCCGCGACCTCGAATCCGGTAAGGATATGCTGCGCCGGGACAACCTCACGCTGGCCGACGATCAGGATGCGCTGCGTGAAACACTCGGCCAGCTCCAGCGCCAGATCGAGCTCGGCCGACTCATCGATCGGCGCCTGAAAGCCGCGTCCGAGGAACTGTCCGAGGACAACGCCAAGCGCCGGTTCATCGAGGAGGAGCTGCTGTTTCCCCTGCGCCAGCGCATCGTCGACCTACAGCAGCAACTCACCGTCAGCCAGCAGGGCGTGCTCGCGCTCGAGGTGGTCATCCGCAACAACCGGGAACTGATGCGCGGGGTGGATCGCGCGCTCAACGTCACGGTTTCGGCGCTCAACGTGGCGGTCACGACGGCGCTGGCACTGGCCAACCAGCGGCTCGTGCTGGACCGTATCGAATCGCTCAACCAGACCACCTCGGACATGATCGCCGGCACGGCGAAACAGCTGCGCTCGCAGGGTGTGGACATCCAGAACCGCAGTGCCTCGGCCATGCTGGACACGGCGCAGCTCGAAAACGCCTTTGCGGATGTCATCGGCGCCATCGACGAAGTCTCGCGTTACCGGCGTGAAGCGCTGCCGAAGCTCGACGAACAGATCCGGCGGCTCGAGGACATCGGCCAGCGTGGCAAGCAGGCGATCGACGAACTCGATCGCGGCAACGCCGCGGCCCGCGCCGAGAACGCCGTGTAGTCGCTGTCATCGGGCCGCTCCGTGCGCCGCGCGTTCCGAATCGACGCCGCTGGCCGGCTTCGCGCCGACAAAGGCCGGCGATGCCGAGTACGTCACGGGCCAGGGCAGGGCCCATCGCTTACGGCGTTTTGGGTTTCGGCCTGGGTTTGCCCTTGTTTTTGGACGCCGCCTTCTTCTTGGCCGACTTCTTGTGGCGCGGTTTGTCCTTGGCGCCGGCCGGTTTCGCCCGCGGGCCCGGGGCGGCGCTGCCGAAGCTGTTCTTCACCCGGCTGATCTCAAGCTGGCGATTGGCGACCCAGACGGTTTTCAGATGCGCGAAGACTTCTTCCGGCATACCCCCGGGCAGGTCGACGAGGCTGAAGTCGTCCCGGATTGCGATCCGGCCGATGTCCTTGCTGTCCACGCCGGCTTCGTTGGCGATTGCGCCCACGATGTTGCGGGGCTCGACCCCGTGTTCGCGACCGACCTCGATGCGGAAGGTTTCCATGCTCAGGGCGCCGGCCGCGGGTTGTTTCCGGCGTGCCGGCCTGTCGCTGCCGTCGTTGCTCTCGTGAAAGGCCTGTCCGGCCGATTTGGCGACGGGCGCGGCCTGCAGTGAGAGCGGTTCCCCGCCCTGGGCGAGCCGAGCCAGGGCGGCTGCCAGCCGGGTCGGGTCGACGTTGTGTTCCTGGCGGTAGGTTTCGACCAGTTCCGCGAACGGCTCCAGGCCGCCCGCTTCGAGGGTCTCGGTGATGCTCTGCTTGAAGCGTTCGACGCGCTGCGCGTTGACGTCGGCCATGGTCGGTACGTCCATCGGCTCGATGGCCTGGCGCGTGGCCCGTTCAATGTTCTTGAACAGGCGTTTCTCGCGCATGGTCACGAACAGGATCGCATCGCCCTGACGGCCCGCGCGCCCGGTGCGGCCGATGCGATGCACGTAGGACTCGGTGTCGTGCGGGATATCGAAATTGATGACGTGGCTGATGCGATCCACATCCAGTCCGCGCGCCGCGACATCGGTGGCGACGATGATATCGAGCTGCTTGTTCTTGAGCTGGGTGATCGTGCGCTCACGCTGCGCCTGGACGATATCGCCATTGAGCGCGGCACAGGCATAGCCGCGTGCCGAGATCTTCTCGGCCAGCTCGTCGGTGGCCTTCTTGGTCCGCGCGAACACCAGCATGGCGTCGAACGGTTCGGCCTCCAGCAGCCGGGTCAGCGCCTCGAGCTTGCTGATGCCGCCGCCCACGATCCAGTAGCGCTGCCGGATATTGTCGGCGGTGGTGGTGCGGGTCTTGATCGTGACTTCCTGCGGATCGCGCAGGTGTGTCTTGGCGATCCGGCGGATGGCGCTCGGCATGGTGGCCGAGAACAGCGCCACCTGCCGCTCGGGCGGCGTGTTTTCAAACACCCATTCGACATCGTCGATGAAGCCCATGCGCAGCATTTCGTCGGCTTCGTCCAGCACCAGCCATTCCAGGCTGTCCAGTCGCAGTGTGCCGCGCTTGAGATGATCGATCACGCGGCCCGGCGTGCCCACCACCACGTCCACGCCGCGCTTGAGGGCGGCCAGCTGCGGCCCGTAGCCCTGGCCGCCATAGATCGGCAGCACATGGAAGCCCGGCATGAACGAGGCATAGCGCTGGAATGCTTCGGCGACTTGAATCGCCAGCTCGCGCGTCGGTGCCAGCACCAGCGCGCGCGGTTGCTTGCCCGCTTCCTTGCCAAAGGGCAGGTTCGACAGGATCGGCAGGGCGAACGCCGCTGTCTTGCCGGTACCGGTCTGCGCCTGGCCAAGCACATCGCGCCCGGCCAGCAGGGGGCCGATCGTGGCGGCCTGAATGGGCGAAGGCGTTTCGTAACCGACGTCGGCCAACGCCTTCATGACCGCATCGGAAAGGCCCATGGCCGAAAAGGGTGTGCGATCGTTTTCTGGTGTGCTGGGGGAGGACATTCAAAGCCTGCAGACTCGGGCGCCGTGTCGCGCCGGGAAACCGCCGCGCCGGTTCGGCGCGGAAGCGCCTAGTTTAACGGCTCCGGCGCCGCCGCGTGTGTAATGTTCGCACGCACCCCATGTCGCCGCGGCCCTGCAAGCGTCGCGCGGCGGCCTGGTCCGGGATCACGCCCCTCTTCGTCGCGCGCACGGCATTGTGCGCGGGCCCGGCACGACGCTGTAGTAGCCCGCTGCGGTTGTCATCATCCGTACCGGCGTGGCCAGCTGGCATCCGTGAATTCGGACATTGACGCCAGAGCGCCCGTCTGTCGTGATCACGCCAGTCTGGACACCGCCCAAACGACGGGGCGGTATACGGTCCGCGTCGACAGCGCGGCCTCGGCGACCGGTCGGCGCGAAGGATTCGGGCTGCCCTGCGATCCGCCCCCTTTCCTGTCGAGGGGCGTTGTATCATTCCCGGCGTGTTTGTCGTCGCCGGCCAATCCCCCGGCCGGGGGGCGGCCGAGCTCCGACCCGGGACCCGCGAACCCGGCGGGCCCGGCCCCGGGCCGCGTCCATTGCGCGCCGAGCGCACCTGAAAATAGAAGGGCGGGATCAGGTCTTGTATCGTCAGCCTACGGCCGGATGGCACGGGGCCACGCTCTATTGTTTGCGATTTCGGGGTAACGACAATGCCGAGGTATGTTGCGAATGGACGTTACCTCCATACCGCGGTTACGACCATGCTTTCGCTGGCCCTGTTTGCCTCGGCCAGTGCCACGCTGATGAACGTGCTCAGCGCCCCGCATCGCCCGCTGGATCTGATCGTCCCGCCGGTGATGTGTGCGCTGTTCGCCGGACTGCTTATCGCATTGCTCCGGCGTCCGCGGTGGTTATTGACCATCGCCCGAATCGCGCTGCTCGCTTCGGGTGCCGCATTGATCATGCCGACGTGGTTTTACACCGCCCAGGCGATCATGACCTCCGGGCTGCAACTGGTCACGACGCTGCCGCCGATATCGGCTCTTCTGCTGGTGCTGATCGTCATGGTGATGATCTTCTTCCCGGGGCGGCAGGCGATCGGCATGGCTTTGCTTGCCTGGATCCTGGTCGGGGGCCCGGTTCTGCTGTATTTGTTCGGCCATCCCGGTGAGATGTGGACGCCCCGCGGTAGGGCGCTGGTGATGACCTATGGCCCGGCGGCCGTCATGCTCGTGGTCCTGTTGCCGATCCTGCGCGGCATGAGCGGAACGATAGAACGCCTCGTCTCCGACCGCGTATGGATGGAGGCGCTGATCAACCAGGACCCCTTGACCGGCATCCACAACCGGCGCGTGGGCGAGCAGATACTGCGCGACTGTCTTACCAAGCAGGCTGGGGCAGGTTTGATCATGTTCGACCTGGATCGGTTCAAGGCAATCAACGATACCTACGGCCACATCATCGGCGACCAGGTTCTGACCGTCGTCGCCGACCGGTGCAAGCAATTGTTGCGAGCCGACGCCTGTGTCTCGCGATGGGGCGGCGAGGAATTCCTGGCCGTTATCCCGGGTGCGGATATCACGGGCGTATGCCGTTTGGCGGAACGCCTGCGCGAGGCGATCGCCAACGCCCCGATCGGTCCCGTGCCGAGCGTGACCGCGTCTTTCGGCGTCACCATGCTCGCTCCCGGCGACACGCTGGCCATTGCGGTGGAACGCGCCGATCGGCGGCTGTACGAAAGCAAACAGCGGGGCCGTAATTGCGTGGTGTCGACCGCGGCGCTATCGGCGGGTGCGCAACCCACGCCGGCGACACCCCTGGACGGCGGCAGATAGATCCGACGGCGACGGGGTACGTCCCAGGCCGCCGAATCGCGGTGATTCGCACCCCCGGGGCCCGCGTGTCCGATCGTGTTGCAGCAGAAGACAACGCGCCTGAGGTCGCCGCCTGCCTTGAAAAACCGGTCGGTTAACGGCAGGTAGACAGGGAACGCATTGGCGTACGGTCGATCATTGTCGACCCGCTTCGCGCCCAATCCAAAATTCTGGAGTTCCGTATGACGGCCACCGTCAAGAGCATCAATCCGGCCAATGGCCAGACCATCCGTGAATTCGACACGATCACGGACGAACAACTACAGCAGAAGATCGAGCAGACCCATGAGGCGTTTCTCGACTGGAAACAGCGTTCGTTCGACGAGCGCGGTGCCATCGTCCGCAAGATCGGCGAACTGCTCGTCTCGCAAACGGATCGATTGTCGCGTCTGATGACCGACGAAATGGGCAAGCCCATCAGTCAGGCGCCGGGTGAGCTTGAGCTCTGCAAGGGCATCTGTGACTACAGTGCCGACCATGCCGCCCAGGTGCTGGCCGACGAGCCGCGCGACCTGCCCGGCGGCCGCGCAGTGGTCACGCATCAGCCGATCGGCGTCATCTTCGGTATCCAGCCCTGGAACTTTCCGTTCTATCAGGTGATTCGCTATACCGTCGCCAATCTGATGGCCGGCAATACCGTGTTGCTCAAGCACGCGCCCAACGTCTGGGGCTGCGCCGAGGCGCTCGAGCAGATCTGCCGCGAGGCGGGGCTGCCCGAGAACGTGTTCAACGTGCTCTATATTCACGATGAACAGGCCAGCCAGGTCACCAGGCATCCGCGTGTGCGCGGTGTCACCTTCACCGGCAGTGCGGCGACCGGCCGCAAGATTGCCGCCGACGCCAGCCAGCATCTGAAGAAGACAGTGCTGGAACTGGGCAGCAACGACGCTTTCCTGGTGCTCGAGGATGCCGATATCGACAAGGCTGTGGATGCCTGTGTCACCGGTCGGATCAACAACAACGGCCAGACCTGCGTGGCAGCCAAGCGCTTCGTAGTGGTCGACGCGGTGTACGAGAAGTTCCGCGATGCTTACGTCGAAAAGATGAAGCAGGTGGAATTCGGCGATCCGGCCGACGAAAACACCCAGCTCGGCCCGCTCGCGCGCGAAGACCTGCGCGACAAGCTGCACCAACAGGTCAAGGAATCGGTCGCCAATGGCGCGACCTGTGCCATCGGCGGCGAGGTACCGGATGTCGAAGGTTTCTTCTATCCGGTCACTGTGCTGGAAAACGTCAAACCCGGCATGCCGGCCTATGACGGCGAGTTGTTCGGCCCGGCCGCCTCGCTCATCCGGGCGAAGGACGAAGCCGATGCCATTCGTATTGCCAACGACTCGGTCTACGGCCTGGGCGGCGGCATCTTTTCGGAAGACGAAAAGCGTGCCGAACGTCTGGCGCGGGACCATTTCGATACCGGCATGGTCAGCATCAACGGCTACTACATCGCCCAGCCCAATCTGCCATTCGGCGGCGTCAAGGACAGTGGTTACGGCCGCGAACACGGCGGCTTCGGCATGCGCGAATTCATCAACAGCAAGTCGCTGATGATCGCGCAGTAGTCGCGGGCCAATACGCCACTTGACCCGGTCGCTGCTTTCGGCGACCGTCGCAAAACCCCGGTCTTCGGCCGGGGTTTTTTTGCGTTGGACAATCAGGCCGTCAGGGGTGGCTGATTTCCCTTGCAGCCCAAGCTTGTTTTTCGACGTGACAATGGTTCGATTGTGACGTATCGCCCCGCGAGCGGCGGGCGCTGTGTCTGTTCACCTGCGGCGGGCCTGCGATGAGCGCGGTCTGGCGCGAAATGTCCAACCGGCGCCGGTTGAGGGCGAACCGGCGGCCGCCGGTGGACACGGCGGCATGATGCCGCGCTGGCCGCCGTGGGCAACACCATCAAGCGCGGCGAGGCCAACGTCGATATGCAGCGACTGACGCGTTAGCGGGGACAAAGCGGGGCGTGGTGTGCCTGGCCCGGCGCGAGCCGAGCGATCATGGCCTGGACGAAAGCCGCCCCGATGGTTTTGTCGCGATCCATTCGTTCGGCACGTGCGCGCTTATCGAACCCGGATACGGGCCAATAGCGGGCCAGAATGCCCTGGGCCGCGGCTCGCTCGGTGGCCCTGGCTCGCCACCGGCGTTTGTTCTGGCTTGGCAATCGATTTGCACGAAATCGACCACAGCCGAATTCAATTCGCCTATAGTTATCGCAAGGCCGCTTTCTATCAGGCGTGCCGTTGGGAGGGGGGTAATCCGGTTCCTTACCGTCCGGCCTCGATGTGAGGGGCGGCCTCCTCCTGCGTGTCGTCTCGGGTACGTGCCCGGATATTCGACAGGCAATTCAAGCCGGGTTAACAAGCCGGGTTAACTAGAATGAGATCAATCGAGGAGAACAACAATGCGCAAATCATTAATGGCAGCACTGCTGGTGGCCAGTGCCGTGCTGCCCGCCGCGGGTCTTGCCCAGGCCAATACCCTGACCATCGGCTTTACCTCGTCGGAGACGGGCAAGCTCAACGCCGACGCCACCCCGCAGCTGCGCGGCTTCGAGATGTGGCGCGATCAGGTCAACGCCAACGGCGGCATCAAGGCTGGCGGTACCGACTACAAGGTCAAGCTCAAGTACTACGATGACCAGTCCAAGGCCGGCCGTGTGCAGCAGCTGTATAGCCGGTTGATCCTGCAGGATAATGCCGACTTCCTATTCAGCCCGTATTCCTCGGGCCTGACCTCCACTGCGGCCGTGGTTTCCGAGCAGTTCGGCAAGATCATGCTGACCACCGGGGCCGCCGAGGGCAAGACGTACAAGCTCGGCAACAAGTATCTCTTCCAGATGTATACGCCGGCCGCGCAATACCTCAAGAGTGCGCTGGAGGTGGTCAAGGCGAACAACCCGAAGGCGAAGATCGCGCTGGTCTACTCCAACGACGGTTTCTCGCAGGGGGCAGCCGCCGGCGCGGCGGATGCGGCGAAGTCGATGGGGCTGAATATCGTACTCAACCAGTCCTATTCGCCCGACACCACGGACTTCGGCCCGATCATCAACAAGATCGTGTCCTCGGGCGCGAATGTGTTGATCGGCGGCGGGCACTATGCCGATGGCAGCACACTCGCTCGCCAGCTCTACGACAAGAAATCCAATCTGGAATTCATTTCCCTGCTGGTGGCGCCGGACATTCCCAAGTTCGCATCGCTGGGCGAAGCGGCCGAGGGCGTGACGGTGCCGTCGCAGTGGGAGCCCAGCGTGGCCTATAAGCCGGATTTCGGGCCGACCGCGTCGCAGTTCACCACGATGTTCCAGAACAAATACCACACCAAGCCCGGGTATCATGCCGCCGGCGGTTACGCGGCGGGTCTGGTGCTGCAGCATGCCATCGAGCAGGCGGGTTCGATCAAGACCGCCGCGGTCGCCAAGACGCTGAACGCGATGGACGCGACCACGTTCTACGGCCATATTCGCTTTGCCACCAAGGCCGACGAGCACGGGCTGCAGATCGGCCACGATATGGTGCTGGCACAGTGGCAGCAGGGCAGTGACGGCAAACTCGAAAGCAAGGTGGTCTGGCCGAAGTCGGCCAGCAATGCCGCGATCGTGTATCCGCTGAAAAAATCGCACTAAATCCGGTTTCGGATCCGGGTCGGGGCCGGTGCGGGCCCCGACCCGGTGGCGTCATCCACGGCAGGGGCCGTCTCAATGTTCTATGACTTGATCGCTTCGTTGGTCAACGGGGTGCTCGTGGGCGCGATCTATGGGCTCGCGGCCATCGGGCTCACGCTTATTTTCGGCGTGATGAACGTGATCAACCTGATGCACGGGGCCACGATCGCCCTGGGCATGTTCGCGCTGTATTTTCTGGTAACAGCGGCCGGACTCAATCCTTATTTGTCGATTCCCGTAGTGCTCGCCGGCGGGTTCGTATTCGGGGTGGGGGTGTACTGGGTGGCGGTTCACCGGGTGATTGGTGGTTCCGACCTGATGACCCTGCTGGCCACGTTTGCCGTGAACATGATCATCATCGGTATCGGCACCGCGGTCTGGAGCACCAGTCCGTACAATGTCGACGTGAGCGTGCCGCAGCTGACGGTAAGCCTGCATGGCTACACCATTCCCGGTACCCAACTGGTAGCGGCGGCACTGGCCGTGATCCTGGCCGGGCTGCTGTACGCCTTTCTTTATTACACCCGGCTGGGCAAGGCCATCCGCGCGGTGGCCAATAACCGTCAGGCTGCCGAACTGATGGGCATCAATACCCAGTGGGTGCTGGCGATATCCTTCGGGATCGGTATTGCGGTGGCCGCGGCGGCCGGGCTGCTGATCGCCACGCTGTTTCCGTTCACCATCCTGTCGGGCGCGAATTACGAGCTCAAGAGCTTCGTGGTGGTCGTGCTCGGCGGTTTGGGCGATCCCGCCGGCGCGTTGCTGGGCGGCATTCTGCTGGGGTTGATCGAGGGCGTGAGCGCGCCTTTCGTGGATGTCAGCTGGACCCCGGTGATCGAATTCACGCTGTTCGTGCTTATTCTGGTGCTCTTCCCGAAGGGCCTGTTGCGTTTCGGGCGGGGTAAGCGATGATTCTCAAGCGACCCACATTTTGGATCATCCTGCTGGTTGCGGCGGCATTCGCGCTGATCCCCGCGGTCACCGGTGATATCGCCCTGCGTGAAAGCCTGTTGCTGGGCGCGGTGTACATCATCCTGGCGTCGAATCTGAACCTGATGATCGGCTACACCGCCTACGTCAATTTCGGCAATATCGCGTTCTTCGGCCTCGGCGGCTATATCGGTTTGTATGTGGTCAACACGCTGCATTGGTCGCTGTGGCCGGCATGCCTGATCGCCGGTTGCGTGGTGAGCCTGTTGGCGCTGGTGCTGGGCAGCGGCATCCTGCGGCTGCGTGGTGCCTATTTCGCGCTGGCCACGATCGGCGTCAACGAGGCGGTCAAGGCGTTCGTCACCAATTTCCAGCCGTTCGGTGGCGCCAGCGGGATGTATCTGTCGTTTTCGAGCTTCAACGCGTTGGGTGGGGCCCGGCACGCGCTGTGGCTGGCCTATTTCGCCATGATTGCCCTCATGGCGCTGTCCATGATCCTGAGCCTGGTGATCAAGCGTTCGCGCTTCGGGCTGGGCCTGTTCGCCATCCGCGAGGATGAGGACGCGGCACAGGTTCTGGGTGTGAAAGCCCCGCTGTACAAAAGCCTGACCTACGCCGCCTCCGCCTTTATTCCCGCCATGGCCGGCACGATCTATTTCTTCAAGAACGGGGTGATTCTGCCGGAGCAGGCGTTCGATCTGACGTTGTCGATCGAGGCCATCGTGATGCTGATGCTCGGCGGCCAGGGCACGGTCCTCGGGGTGGCATTGGGCGCGTTCGCCTACGAGCAGTTCCGCGGCTATCTGCTGGTGTCGTCGACTTTTTCTCAGTTCCAGCTGGTGGTGGCCGGCATCCTTTTGCTGCTGATCGTGCTGTTCCTGCCGGAAGGCTTCATGGGCTGGGTCTATCGCCGCGTGCCCCGGCTACGCAAGGTGATTGAATGAGCGCGATACTGGAAGTCAGCGGACTCAGCAAACGCTTTGGCGGCGTTCAGGCGGTCAACGGTGTCGATTTCGAGATCGCCGAAGGTGAAATATTCGGCCTGATCGGTCCGAACGGCGCCGGCAAGACGACGTTGTTCAATCTGATCAACGGTGTCATTCCGCCGGACACCGGCGAGGTGGTGTTCAAGGGCGAGACGATCACGGGTATGGCGCCGTATAACGTGGTTCGCAAAGGGCTCGCTCGCACGCATCAGATTGTGAAACCGCTCAACGATATGACGGTGCTGGACAACGTCACCGTCGGCGCCTGCTTCGGGGCCGAACATCTGCCGCTCAAGGCGGCGGCCAAGGCGGCCCGCGAGAGCCTTGAAACCGTGGGGTTGGCCGATCGGGCCGAAATGCTGGCCGGGCATCTGAACATCGCCAGCAAGAAACGGCTGGAAATCGCGCGCGCTCTGGCCGGGCGGCCGCAGTTGTTGCTGCTCGATGAAACCCTGGCGGGTCTGAATCCGACCGAAGTCGAACACATGATCGGCGTCATCCGGCGCATCCGCGAGGAGCGCGGTATCTCGATCCTGATGATCGAACATCTCATGCAGGTGATCATGCAACTGTCGGATCGGATCATGGTATTGAACTTCGGCGAGAAACTGGCCGAAGGCCAGCCGGAGGAAATCGCCCACGACAAGATTGTTATCGAGGCCTATCTCGGCGATGCCGACCTGGCCAACCGCCTGATGGAGGAGTCGTGAGCAAAGCCCTATTGCAACTCGAGGATGTGGAATCCGGTTACGGCGAGCTCCAGGTGCTCTGGGGCGTGAGCCTGCAGGTGCAGCCGCATGGCATGACCACATTGGTCGGCGCGAACGGCGCCGGCAAGACCACATTGCTGCGTGCGGCCACCGGTAGTATCAGCGCCTGGCGCGGTCGGGTGCGTTTCGATGGCGAGGATGTGACGCGTCTGTCGGCGCACGACAAGGCCAGCCGTGGGCTGATTCTGGTGCCCGAAGGCCGGCAACTGTTCAATGACATGACGGTCGAGGAAAACCTCGAACTGGGCGCCTACGCCAAGCGTGCGCGGCAGAAATTCTCGGCCAGTCTGGAGCGTGTGTATAACTATTTCCCGCGCCTGAAGGAGCGCCGCGACCAGAAGGCGGGCACGTTCTCCGGCGGCGAGCAGCAGATGCTGGCGGTCGCCCGGGGCCTGATGGCTGATCCCAAGGTGCTCATCATCGATGAACTGTCGCTCGGACTGTCGCCGTTGCTCACGCAGCAACTGTTCGGGACCCTGCGCGAGCTGAAGTCCGAGGGGCTGACCATTCTGCTGGTCGAACAGAACCTGCACCTGGCCCTGGCGCTGTCCGATTATGCCTATGTACTGGCCGAGGGCCGGCTGCACAGTCAGGGCCCGTCGCGGGACGTCGCCCGCGATCCGGAGGTGCGCAAGGCCTATATGGGGGTGTGATGGGTTGCCTGGCCTGCGTAGCGGGGCCTTCTGGAAGAACGTTGCTCGGTGCGGACACGCACGCCGTGCGGCCATGACCGGCGCAACAGTTCCGGCGGCCGTGTGCATAACCCGATTGCTTTAATGGCGCCGTGCCCGGGAGTTGGTAGGCTGGGTTGTGCGGACAATGCCAACCCGAGACTGACCGGTGCGACAAGGCGAGCGTTCGGAAACGTCGCTTGTCCAGGGTTTGATTTCGACAGTTAACGGCCCGGATTCGAGATTCAGCCATGCAGCCAGAACAACGCGCCGAGCAACACGACGACATACTCCTGGAAGCGTGTGACGACCGGGGGATTCTCCGGCTGACATTGAACGATGTCGCTCGCCGCAACGCGCTCTCCGAGGCCATGCTCACCCGCCTGCGGGAGACGCTGGACCGGGCGGCGGCGCACGAATCGGTCCGCGTGATCGTGCTGGCGGCTCATGGCTCGGCCTTTTGTGCCGGGCACGATCTCAGGGAGATCACGGCCGCGCGGCAGGCGCCGGATCGTGGCCGCGCCTATTTCGACGGCCTGATGGCCCGGTGCTCCGGCGTGATGCAGGCGATCGTAAACAACCCCAAGCCGGTCATCGCCGAGGTCACGGCTGTGGCCACCGCCGCCGGTTGTCAGTTGGTTGCCAGCTGCGATCTCGCGTACGCGGGCCCGCAGGCGCGTTTCGCCACGCCCGGTGTTCATATCGGCCTGTTCTGCGCCACGCCAATGGTCGCGCTGTCGAGAAATGTGGCGAACAAGCACGCGATGGAGATGCTGCTGACCGGCGATCTGATAACCGCCGAAAGGGCAGCCGACATCGGGCTGGTCAATCGAGTCATTTCGGCGGATGAGCTGTAAACGGTCCACCAACCCCATCCTTCCGGCGGCATAACCGATAAGCCAATCTCTCCGCTGTCGCTATTGACGGAGA
>NZ_JBQDYE010000040.1:0-35887 GCF_052044155.1 Salinisphaera sp. SWV1 | reverse complement strand
GTTACCGCACACACGCTTTCCAGGCGTGCTCCTTCGACCGCTCGGACACCTCTCCTAAAACGGCTGCAGATTGTAACCGATAGACGCCCGTAGCGAGCGCCTGCCGAATATCGGCTTGTGACTCACGAAACGCAAATCGGGTGCGAATTGTACCTGACCCGCCGGGACGGGAACAGCCTTTGCGTACATAGGCCGGGGCGACAAACGCCGAAGTGGACATCATTCTGGCGTCGACACGGCGTCCATGGCGTACCGCGGATGAACGCGCGACATCATCGCAACATACGCGCCGGGTCGATCAGCTTGGCGACGCGGATCGGATGCGCCGGGCGGAGGCGATGTCCGGGCCAACCCTTGGGGCGACGCTTCTACCGCGCGGGCTTCGATCGTGTCGGCTTACGGCCTGCGGCCTGATATGGATTGCATCGCAAACATCTGTGCCAAAAAGACTTTTTTGGCGCTGATTTTAGCCTATCCCAAGGGCATCATGGATTGCGATGCAATCCATGGGGTCTAACCCGACCTACGCGCGTAGTTCGGGCTGTTGTGGGTCGGATTAGCCGAAGGCGTAATCCGACATCGGCGCCGCGGCGTTGGAGGCTGCGCCGGATCGCGGGGCAACCACAGCAATGACTCGCGCCACTCCCACGCTTTTGATGCCTTGCGGCGACGAAAAACACTCGAAATATGGCACGGCGAACTGACGTTCTAGCTCGATGTGCCGAGCGGCGGCGGCGTGGTCAGGCAACGCGACTGCGGATTGCTGGCGTCTGTGCCCTGCGGGGCCGTGCTGTAGGCGGCAACGGGACCGTTCGGCACCGAGGGGATTTTCATATCCGGATCGGGCTTGGGGATCTTGAGGCCGGCCGGACTCTTGAGCTTCGGGAACACCTTGGCATTTTCATAACGCTGTGTCGTGAGGCAGTTCGGGGACCCCGCACAACCGCCAAGAACCGCAGCCAGCAGGAGCACGAGGCCGCCCACCATCGCTCTTCGACCCATAAGCCTTGCCTTAACCTTTTCGATTTTATTCATTGCGCTTTCCTTGAAAGCTCCACAGTGTCGCACAGCGCGCCCGTACCAGACGGCACGCCGGCCTGGAACTCGTGCCTACCAAGCCAATCCACCGCACTAGCCAGCGCGATCTGCGCCACCCGACGTTGCATTCGCGTGCCACGCACGCCGCCAGGGCGCCCTGTAATACGCGCACAGGCCCTCTCAATACAACCGAAGACCCGTACTAGTTGTCCGTCTTGAAACCGTCCCAATAGCGATTCAGATCTCGCATGCCGGTGAGTGAATACAACTTGTACTGTCGGTTGCGCGATGCGCCGCCATCGCGCGCAAGCGGCGTGTAATGCGCGGTAACAGAACTGCGCGAGGACTTGGTGCAGAAGATATCGAGCCGTAGGTAAATACCGTTGTTGAAACCACTCTCGCCGTGCTTTGTACTCGGTACTTGTTGCCGGCCGATGTAAACCCCGCGTAGCTGCCGAGCGCGACACCGGAGTCGAACGTTAGATAGATTGATCGTCGTGCCATAGTCCTCCGCGAGCATCCAGAATCACCGGGTAGCGTGGGTGCCATTGGTGGTAGCGTTCGCATTCTTGATCGTTACCGTCGGACGCGACTGCGAGCGAGGCACGCACAACAGCCGCGGCCCTGACCCCATAGGCCAACGCCTGCGACTGACCTTCCCTGGCCACGCCACCCGAATTCAAACACGCGGATGCGTTGGAAGCGCTAGCCGAACTTGCTCTGGGCCCCGTATCACGGGTCTGCGCGAAAGCCATCGGTGATGCCGCAAGCATCGCGATGCTGCTCGCGGTCAAAACCTTTTCTGTATCACCCCCCCCCCCGATGTAGTGACGGATATTGCCCTGTATAAATCATTTCCATGGCTACGGCTCACCGAAAAAGACTTCAACAGTTAATCTCCTCAACCCGGGCACAGATCATGGCAGGGAACCTTTTCCGGTGCCCGCCGCCATGTTTACCGTAGATCGCGACTGGTTGTATAGCCGATTAATGTTCGCCCACGACTTGTTTGATGGCATCCCGCACGGCCTCGTGAAAATGGTCCGCGAGCGGGGTCAGCGGCAGCCGGATACCGGGCTCGATCCAGCCCATTTCCTGAAGCGCCCATTTGACGGGAATCGGGTTCGCCTCGAAGAACAAAGCCGAATGCAGGGGGGCCATTTCGGCGTCCAGACGCTCGGCTTCTTCACGCTTGCCCTCGATGGCGGCCGTGCACATGCGGCTCATGAGGTTCGGCACGACATTCGCCACCACCGAGATGTTGCCCTTGCCGCCGACGAGCATCGATTCCATGGCCGTGCCGTCGTCGCCGGAATAGATCTGCATGGCGTCGCCGACGTGTTCGATCAATTCGTGAATACGCTCGATCGAGCCCTTGGCTTCCTTGAGCGCGACGATATTGTCGATCGTGGCGAGCCGCGCCACGGTTTCGGGCAGCATGTCGACGCCGGTTCGGCTCGGCACGTTGTAGAGGATCTGCGGTATATCCACGGCCATGGCAATGGCATGGAAGTGACGGTAGAGCCCTTCCTGGCTCGGCTTGTTGTAGTACGGGCAAACCAGCAGCGAGGCGTCCGCGCCCACACGCTTGGCATGGCGTGTCAGCCGAATGGCTTCGTCGGTCGCGTTACCGCCGGTACCGGCGATGACGGGAATGCGCTTGTCGACGATGTCGACCGTGCGCTCGATGACTTCATCGTGCTCGCGAAACCCCAATGTCGCCGACTCGCCGGTCGTACCCACCGACACGATACCGTGGGTACCCTGCTCGATATGCCAGTTGATGAGCCGTTCGAGCGATTGCCAATCGACGCTGCCATCGGCATGCATCGGCGTCACGATGGCGACCATGCTTCCGCCGAGCGCTTGCGTATCCATTACCACAGTGCCTCCTCACGCGTGGGAAGCGGGGATTGTAACCGTGTTGTTGGTGCTAACATACCCGCCTTTTGAACGTCCCGATTCGCGAACCGAGACCCGCATGCCCGAAATAAAGAAGTATCTGTCGCTCGTCGTGCTTGGCGCCAGCCGGGACAAGCTGGCCCACGACCTCATTCGCGCGATCGGGCGTCGTGGCTGCGAAATCATCGAGTGCCGTATCACGCCGCTGGGTGATCATTTTTCGGCGGTGCTCCTGCTCGCCGGCAATTGGAGCGCCATGGGCAAGATGGAAAGCGCCCTGCCCGGCCTGGCCGAGCACCTGGGCCTGGCCATCCAGTTCGAGCACACCGAGCCGGCCGAACTGGCGCGCGAATTCCGGCCCTATGCCGCCGAAGTGGTGGCCCCGCAGCAGCCACGTCTGCTGGCCGAGTTGATGAGCTTTTTCACCGAACAGGACGTCGCCGTGCAGGAGGCCAGCGTACAGGCCTATCAGTCGGGTATGACCGGGGCCGACATGTGTACGGTTCATCTTTCGCTGCACGTGCCGGTCACCCAGCATCCGCAGACGCTGCGCGATGCCTTCATGGATGTATGTGACGATCTGCACGCCGACGGCCTGCTCGATCCGATCAAGACCTAGCCCGCGCAGCCCCGCCCATCGTTATCAAGGAATTTCCGCCATGAGTACAATCGCGCCCGAAGACAAGGCACCCGATTTCAAGGCGCCGGCGACCGGCGACAAGACCCTCTCGCTGGCCGATTTCGCCGGCCGGACGCTGGTGCTGTATTTCTACCCGCGCGACAACACGCCCGGGTGCACGCAGGAAGGCGAGGCCTTTCGCGACCTGTACACCGCATTTCAGGCCGCTGGCGCCGAGATCGTTGGCGTATCCCGCGATTCGCTGCGCAAGCACGAGAACTTTCGCAGCAAGCACGGCTTTCCGTTCGAACTGATCAGCGACGCGGACGAAAGTGTCTGCAACGCTTATGGTGTGCTGAAAGAAAAGAACATGTACGGTCGAACCCATATCGGAATCGAGCGGAGCACATTCGTGATCGACGGCACCGGTGTCGTACGGAACGTCTGGCGCGGCGTAAAGGTTCCCGATCATGCCGACGAGGTACTGGCTGCCGTGCGCGCATTGCCTGCCCCCGGGGCCCAGTAACCTGTCTCGTCCCACCAACCACGCGGTAACGCACGCCATGGCCCGACGGGTTTTCGTTCTCGATACCAATGTGCTGATGCACGACCCCACTGCCCTGTTCCGTTTCCAGGAACACGATGTCTACATACCGATGGTCGTTCTCGAAGAGCTCGACGGCGGCAAGAAGGGGGTGTCGGAAGTCGCCCGCAACGTGCGCCAGGTGAGCCGCTTTCTGGATGAGTTGATCGCCGGGCAGACGCATGCGGATATCGAGCGCGGCATCAGCCTCGATCAACGGGCCGCCGCGGTCGCGGCGCGTGGCAACGGGCGTGATGCGCCGGAGGCCACCGGCCGCCTGTTCTTCGAGACCCGGCCGCCCGAGGGCGAACTGCCGACCATGCTCCCGGGCAGCAAGGCGGACAACTCGATCCTCCTGAGCGCCCTGGCCCTGCGCAAGGTATTCGGCCAGTCGGAGATTGTCCTGGTTTCCAAGGACATCAACCTGCGCATCAAGGCGTCGGTGATCGGCATCGAGGCCGAGGACTATTTCAACGACAAGGTGATCGAGGATCTCGACCTGCTCTACACCGGGCATGCTGCGTTGCCGGGCGACTTCTGGGAGCGGCATGCCGAGGACATGCAGTCTTGGAAGGACATGGGCCAGACCTTCTACCAGGTCAGCGGCGACGATGTGCCCGATTGGCACGTCAACGAATTGTTGCATTTCGATCGCCCGAACGATGTCGAGCTGATCACCCGGGACATCGAGGGCGGCACCGCCCTGCTCGAACTGGCCGAGGATTTTCGCGAGGGCAAACGCCACGTCTGGGGCGTGCATGCACGCAACCGCGAACAGAACTTCGCCCTGAACCTGCTCATGGATCCGGACATCGATATCGTCACCCTGCTGGGGGCGGCCGGCACCGGCAAGACCCTGCTCACGCTGGCGGCGGCGTTGTCGCAGACGCTCGACGAGTCACGCTATCGCGAGATCATCATGACCCGCGTGACGGTTCCCGTGGGCGACGACATCGGGTTCCTGCCCGGCACCGAAGAAGAAAAGATGACGCCCTGGATGGGGGCGCTCATGGATAACCTCGAGGTGCTGACCGGCAACAGCGGCAGCGCATCCGAATGGGAGCGGGCCGCGACCAACGAGTTACTGTCCAACCGCATCAAGATCCGCTCGGTCAACTTCATGCGCGGGCGGACCTTCCTCGAACGATTCGTGATTCTCGACGAGGCACAGAACCTGACCCCCAAGCAGATGAAAACGCTCATCACCCGCGCCGGACCGGGCACCAAGTTCGTATGTCTGGGCAACCTGGCCCAGATCGATACGCCATATCTCACCGAGAGCAGTTCGGGGCTCACCCGCGTGGTCGACAGCTTTCGCAATTGGCGCCATGCCGGGCATGTCACCCTCGCCCAGGGCGAGCGTTCCCGTCTGGCGCATTTCGCCTCCGATCACCTCTGACAAGCCGGGCCGGCGTGCCCGGTCCGGCGGTCAGCGAACGGCGCGCTTGGGGCGGCATGCCATCAATCGGCACCCCGCGCGCCGGGCCGCCCCGACTCATCGGCAGTCGCGTTCTGCGGCCACGCCTTGAGCACGGAGTGCACAAGCGTCGCCAGGGGAATGGCAAAGAAGACGCCCCAGAATCCCCAGATGCCGCCGAAGAACAGCACCGCCGTGATGATGGCCACGGGATGCAGATTGACCGCCTCGGAGAACAGGATCGGGACCAGCAGATTGCCGTCGAGCATCTGCAGAATGGTGTAGGCAATCAACACCCAGACGGTCTGCGCATGCATGCCCCACTGGGCGTACGCAACCAGCACCACCGGCACCGTCATGCCGAATGCGCCGACGTAGGGCACCAGCACGGAAAAACCCACCAACGCCGAAAGCAGCATGGCGTAATCCAGCCCGAGCGACCAGAACACGATGTAGGCCGCGATCCAGACGATCACGATCTCCACCGCCTTGCCCCGCACATAATTGCCGAGCTGGATATTGACATCGGTCCAGACCTGCCTCAGCAGCGCGCCGTTGCGCGGCACGAACCGGGCGAACCAGCCGAGCAGCTGATGCTTGTCGCGCAGTATGAAGAACACCATCAGCGGGACCAGCACCAGGTAGACCGCAAGATAGAACAGACTTGCGCCAACCATGAGCGAACGGCTGAGCACGGTCTTGCGCAGCGACCCGACATCGATCGACACGCTGCCGATCAGCGCATTCATCTGCTCGGGCGTGATCAGCGATGGGTAGCGCGCCGGCAGTCCGCTGATCCAGGCCTGCACGCTATGCACGAGATCCGGCAGCTCCTGGAGGATCTGGCCGGCCTGGCGCGTGAGCAGCGGCATGAGCGCGAAACTCACCCACACCACCCCCAGCAGCAGTGCCACCGATACCAGGGCCGCGCCGGCGGTTCGTGGCACGCGCAGGCGACCGAGCCAGATGACCGGCGCATCCAGCAGATACGCCAGAACCAGGGCCGCCAGCACGGGCGCGACAAGCTGCCCGACGAACAACACCAGCACCAGGCCGACGAGGAGCATGAAAACAAGCGAAACCAGCTGGGGGTCCGACAGGTGCCGGGCAAACCAGGCGCGAAACACATTCATCGAAGCCGTTCTCGTTGTGGGGTGCGGGCATCAGCGGGCTATCGTAGGCGCTGAAGATGAACGATGCACGCACACCGGCGCATTGCACGCCGCGCGTGCCACGCCGACACCGGGTGGGCGTCGTGGTATTTCGCCGTCAGCAACCGGGCGAGTCGGGCGCGAGGGCCGCGCCGGGCCGGCCTGCAGCCGCCCCGCGGGCCGGGCCCGGCGCCCGGCTGTTCGGTGACCCGACCGAACCAAACGCGCTACGCTGAGTCCAACCACTCAAGGGCTTTGATCGATCTTGCTCACCATGCGCAACTCAAGTGCCGTTGCCACTGGCCTGATCCTGCTGGCCGGAGCCATCGCAACGGCCGGCCCGGCGGCGGCCGCGGACAACGGCGACTACAACCTGCCCGATCTCGGCCAGCCCGCCGATACCGCGATGACGCCGAGCGAGGGAATACGCCTCGGGGCCCAGGTGATCGCGCAACTGCGCAGCCAGCACATGATCATCGAGGATCCCGAGCTGTCGGCTTACGTGAACAGCGTCGGCCGGCGCCTGGCGCGTCATACCGACCGGCCCGCCGACGAGTTTCATTTTTATGTCATCGACAGCGACGATATCAACGCCTTTGCGCTGCCCGGCGGCGATATCGGGGTGAATGCCGGCCTTATTACGGCGACCAAGTCGGAGAGCGAGCTCGCCAGTGTGATGGCGCACGAAATCGCGCATGTCACGCAACGCCATATCGCGCGCCAGATGGCGGAAAGCCGCGGCGATACCATTGCCACGCTCGCGACCGCCATTGTGGCGGCGGTTGCCGGCGCCGCGGCCGGCGGCGGCGGCGACGCGGCCATTGCCGCGATCACCGGCGGCATGTCACACCTCGGCATGCAACAACTGAGCTACACCCGCGCCGATGAGCATGAAGCCGATCGGGTGGGCATCCGCGATCTGGCACGGTCGGGCTACGACCCGCATGCCATGGGGCGCTTCTTCGGCACGCTACAGCGCCAGAGCGATCTCTACGGGCAACAACTGCCGCAAATCCTACTCAGCCACCCCGTGACCTCGACTCGCATAGCCGAGGCCAACGCGCGCGCCGCGGATTATCCCAACGTCAGGGTCCACACCAACCCGGAATACCCCTACATGCGCGCGCGCGCCCGCGTGCTCGAGGCGCAAAGCGCGAATGACATGCGCGATTACTTCAAGGGCGAAATCACCAGCGACCACCCGGCTGCCGCCGACAAGTACGGCTACGCGCTCGCGCTCAGCCGCCTGAGCCAGAACCAGCACGCCATCGCGCTGCTGCGCGCGGGGCTCAAGGCCCATCCCGACATCCTGGCCTGGCGCATGGGCCTGGCCGATGCGCTCAAGCAGGCCGGTGACAATGCCGAGGCCGACAACGTGCTGTCCACCGCGCTCAAGAAATTTCCCCACAGCGACCCGCTCAAACTCGCCTACGCCCAGAATCTCGAGGAGGAGGGCAAACCGGCCGTGATGCGCAATTATCTGCTGTCGCAGACCAGCGTGCTCAACACCTACCCGGCCGCGCAGCGCCTGCTCGCGCGCGGCGCCGGCAAACAGAACAACCTCGGCGAGGCCTACTACCGCCAGGCGCGGTATTTCGCCATGCTCGACGATTATCCGCGGGCGATCAATCAACTCCGGACCGCGCTGCAGACCGCAAAATTGAGCGCCTACGACAAGTCCCGTTTGCGTGCGCTGCGCGATCAGATGGTCCGCGCCTGTCACCGCGCGTGGTCGAAGGACAAATGCCGGCGCGGCGTCGCGAAAGGCAACGACTACTGATACGCGCGCCGGCCCCGGTGTCGCCGTGGCGCCGCCCCCCGCCTCGACCCTGACCGCCCGCCAACCATCGACGTAGCCGGTGGCGTCGTCGCCTGCATCGAAACGACGCCGCATCCGGCGCCCGCATGTCGCGACCGACATGAAGACAATGCAACTGAGATATTCGCCGCAGTGACGCCTGGCGAGGCGGCCGCCACGCCGGCTCACGCGGGCGCGGCCCCGGTGCGTGGCGCGTGGTCCCGAGCCGGTCCGCGGTGCTGCCCGTCGCCGCGCGTCGCGGCGACCGGCCGCGAAACCGGCAGCGCGCTCCGGCCCTCAGGTATTGTGGATCGGCATGCTGCGCAAGTTGGCGATTTCGGCCTCTGCATCCCTGAGCTGGCGGCGGGTGCTCGCCAGCCGGGCGCGAAGCTTGGCCATGCGCACCCCGCAAAGGATCAAGGCGAGAACCAGCCCCAGTAAAAACGCGCCACCCAGCAACACGGACAGCGGCGCTGCCGTGCGGGTCCATAATAGATCGACGGACGTCGAACCATAATTGAGGAACCCGAAGGCCAGACCGACGAAAACCGCCAGGATAACAATCAGGTTACGGATGAGGCGCAGCATGACATTCCTCGTTGGATCGACGAGCGCATCGGCCCGAGACAGCCACCCAGTCTAGGGCCTGTTGCCGTTTGGTGCGAGTCCGCAATGGCCATCCGCAGACCGCGACTGCCCCGCCAAGAGCGCCAGCATCGCGCAGCGCAGCCGGCGGGCGCCGTACGCCCGTTACGATGAACCGGAGTCGCTACGGCAGGTACCGTTTCGCCCCACCTCGGGGACAAAGCCAATCCATACCCGCCACCTGGCCGTGACGCGGCCACGGCAGTCGCGCGCATGGGAATCGATTCGCCCATTTGACATTGCCGCGGCGCCGCCCGCGCTGACCACGCTCGCAGCCGACGCTCACGCCCCGGGGGCGTACCGAGGCGCCCGCAGACACAGCGAACGGAACGGAACGCAGCTAGGATTGCGGCTTGTTGACGCGCTCGCGGAGTTCCTTGCCGGGCTTGAAATGCGGCACGAACTTGCGCGGAATATCCACGGCCTCGCCCGTCTTGGGGTTGCGGCCACGCCGCGCCGGTCGGTGATGGACCGAAAAACTGCCAAACCCACGGATCTCGACACGCCCGCCCTCGGCAAGCTCCTCGATCACGTCGTCCAGCAGCAGCTTGACGGCCAGCTCCACGTCACGCTGGGTCATATGTGCCTGGCGATCAACCAGACGCTCAATCAACTCGGATTTAGTCATCCAGCGCTCTCCCTAGAAACGCCGTCCCCCAATGACGTGCCGATATACGGCCCGCCCCAAAAACTTCGTTGCCGGCCGGCGGTTTGCGTACGCGTTATTCGCCGCCCCGCAGACAACCGTTAAGAGGCTAAGTAAAACACGGGGTGCACGCAAGCACCCCGTGTTTATCTTTCGCTTAGTTGTCGCGATCGGCCATCTGCTCCTTGAGCAGTTCGCCGAGACTGGTCGTACCGGTCGAGGCATCGGTATCCGCGTAATCGCGCATCGCCTGCTGCTCGTCCTTTTCTTCCTTGGCCCGGATCGACAGGCTGATCGAGCGGTTGCGGCGATCGACGCCGACAAAACGCGCCTCGACCGGCTCGCCTTCGGACAGCACCGAGCGTGCATCCTCGACCCGTTCGCGCGAAATGTCCGACGCCCGGATGTAGCCCGTCACATCGTTGCCGAGATCGACGGTCGCGCCACGGGCATCGACCGAGGCGATGGTACCGGAGACGATACTGCCCTTCGGATGGTCGGCCACGAACGAACCCATCGGATCCTGGGCCAGCTGCTTGATGCCCAGCGAGATGCGCTCGCGGTCGGCATCGATGGCCAGCACCACGGCCTCGACCTCGTCGCCCTTGGAGTATTCACGGACGACTTCCTCGCCCGGCTCGTTCCAGGACAGGTCCGACAGGTGAACCAGGCCGTCGATGTTGCCCGGCAGACCGACGAAGATGCCGAAGTCGGTGATCGACTTGATCTGACCGGTGACGACGTCGTTGCGCGCGTGCTGCGCGGCGAAGTCTTCCCACGGGTTCGACTGGCATTGCTTCATACCGAGCGAGATGCGACGACGCTCTTCGTCGATCTCGAGCACCATGACCTCGACCTCGTCGCCGACCGACACGATCTGGTTCGGGTTGACGTTCTTGTTGGTCCAGTCCATCTCGGACACGTGCACCAGGCCTTCCACGCCTTCCTCGATCTCGACGAAGGCGCCGTAGTCGGTGATGTTGGTGACGTTGCCGAACAGACGGGTGTGCTCGGGATAACGACGCGCGATATTCACCCACGGGTCATCGCCCAGCTGCTTCAGACCGAGCGAGACACGGGTGCGCTCGCGATCGAACTTGAGCACCTTGACTTCGATTTCCTCACCCACGTTGACCACGTCCGAGGGATCCTTGATCCGCTTCCAGGACATGTCGGTGATGTGCAGCAGGCCGTCGATGCCACCCAGGTCCACGAACGCGCCGTAGTCGACCAGGTTCTTGACGATGCCCTTGAGCACGATGCCTTCCTGCAGCGTGTCGAGCAGCTGCTTGCGCTCTTCGCTGTACTCTTCCTTGAGCACGTCGCGACGCGAGACCACCACGTTGTTGCGCAGACGGTCCAGCTTGATGACGCGGAACTCGAGCGGCTTGCCTTCGAGGTAGGTCGTATCGCGCACCGGGCGCACGTCGACCAGCGAGCCCGGCAGGAACGCGCGGATGTTGCCCACATCGACGGTGTAGCCGCCCTTGACCTTGCCGGAGATATGGCCGACAACCGATTCGCTGTTCTCGTAGGCTTCGGTGAGGAAGTCCCAGGTACGGATCCGCTGTGCCTTTTCCTTCGACAGGCGGGTGGCGCCGAAGCCGTCTTCCACGGCCTCGAGGGCGACTTCGACCTTGTCGCCTTCGCCAACGGTCAGTTCGCCGTTCTCGTCGTAGAATTCATCGATCGGGATCACGCCTTCGGACTTGAGGCCCGCATCGACGATCACGACATCGTTCTTTACTTCCAGCACCTCGGCGTTGATGAGGGAACCGGGCTGCATGGTACGACCCTGCAGACTTTGCTCGAATAGTTCGGCGAAACTTTCAGACATGAGTGGGGAAAATCCTGCGGCGCCCAGACTATCGACGCCATCCGTTGTTGAAAAGACAAAAACACCGCCCGCGGCATTGCACCACGAACGGACCCGTTCGAGGCCGGCAGGTCAGTCGACGCGCCAGCCCTTGGCCGCCACCAGGTCGTGAATCTTCTCCAACGAGGTGGCCACATCCTCGCCGGTCGTGTCGATGACATGGGCATCGGCCGCCGGCTTGAGTGGAGCCGCATCCCGCGACGCGTCGCGTTGGTCGCGCTCCACAATCTCACGATATATCCGCTCAATATTAGCAGCAACACCTTTTTCGGACAACTGCGCGTAACGGCGACGGGCGCGCTCGTCGGCAGAGGCCGTGATGTAGAGCTTCAACTCCGCCTGCGGAAAGATCACCGTGCCCATGTCGCGGCCATCGGCGACCAGCCCCGGGGGCGCCACGAAATCGCGCTGGCGCGCCAACAACGCCTGGCGGATGGCAGGCAGGGCCGCCCAGCGCGAGGCTGCTTCCGAGACATCGTCGGCCCGGATGGCGTCGGTGACATCCGCGCCCGCCAGCTCGACGCGCTGGCCGGCCCCCGTATCGGGCACAAAGTGTACCGCCAGCCCCTGCGCGATGACGGCCGCGCGCGCCCGGTCGGCGTCGGCACCGGGGTTGAGCCCTTCGCGCAATGCGGACAGGCCCACCAGGCGATACAGGGCGCCGCTGTCGAGCAGCCACCAGCCGAGGCCGCGCGCCAGTTCCGAGGCCAGCGTGCCCTTGCCGGCGCCGCCCGGGCCATCGAGCGTGATCACGGGCGCACCGGCGGTCATGATGGTGCCCGCGTCTGGATGTTCAGGCCGGTCTGTGCCGCGAGCTCGACGAAGCCGGGAAAAGAGGTATCGACGTAGTCGCAGTCATCGATGACGATGGGCGCGGACGCCCGCAGCCCCGCCATCGCGAACGACATGGCGATGCGGTGATCCTCGTGGCTGGCGATCTCGCCGCCGCCGAAGGCGTCGCCTTGCGGGCGCCCGACGAGGGTCAGGCCATCCTCGACTTCGTGGCAGTCCACCCCGAGTTGGCGCAGCCCTTGCGCCATCACGGCGATCCGGTCGCATTCCTTGACCCGCAACTCGGCCGCACCGGTCACGCGCGTGGTGCCGGCGGCACAGGCCGCGGCCACGAAGATCGCCGGGCATTCATCGATCGCGAGCTCGACCTCGGCGGCGCCGATGTCGATGCCGCGCAGTTCGGCCGAGCGCACCCGGATATCGGCCACCGGCTCGCCGGCCTGGTCGCGCTCGTTTTCGAGCGTGATATCGGCGCCCATGGCCAGCAGAATATCGATCACACCGCGCCGCGTCGCATTGATGCCGACGCCGCGCAGGGTGATGTCGCCGCCCCTTGCGATCGACGCCCCGACCATGAAAAACGCCGCCGAAGACAGATCCGCCGGCACCTCGACATCGGTGGCCGAAAGCGCCTGGCCACCGGCCAGGGCCACCGTGTTGCCGTCGCGCGCGATCCCGACGCCGAATGCGTCGAGCATGCGCTCGGTATGATCGCGGGAAACCCCCGGTTCGTGCACGCGCGTCGTGCCCTCGGCATACAGCCCGGCCAGCAGCACGCAGGACTTGATCTGCGCGCTGGCGACCGGCGGCGTGTAGTCGATCGCGGCGAGCCGGGCGCCGCCGGTGATCGAAAGCGGGGCCCGGTCGCCGTCGCGGCCCGCGATCTTCGCGCCCATCCGGCGCAATGGATCGATGACGCGCTTCATCGGCCGGCGCGACAGGCTGGCGTCGCCGGTCAACACGGAATCGAAGGCCTGTCCGGCCATGATGCCGGACAGCAGCCGCATCGAGGTACCGGAATTGCCCAGATCCAGCGCCGCCGCGGGGGCATGCAGGCCGTGCAGGCCCATGCCCTCGATCACACGCGTGGCGCCTTCCAGCCCATGCGTCACCCCCATGGCGCCGAATGCGTTCAGGGTGGCAAGGCAATCGGCGCTTTCCAGAAAACCCGAAATACGGCTGGTGCCCCGCGCCAGCGAGGCGAACATGATCGCCCGGTGCGAAATCGACTTGTCGCCGGGCACCGTGACCTCGCCGCTCAACGCGCCCCCGGGTTGTACGTGAAAGGTCCTACCGTTCATCGCTCGTCGCGCTCCCGCTGTGACGCAAACCCATCGCGCGCGGTTTTCGCGCGCTGGAAAACTTCATGAACCCGCCCGTCGTCGCCGGCGGCGATGTCGACCCGTACCCGCTGGAGCCGTTCGATGTAGGCGTCGAGCGTGTGCAGAACCGGCTCGCGATTGGCGCTGACGATATCGCGCCACAACGCCGGATCGCTAGAGGCGATGCGGGTGAAATCCGCGAAGCCACCGGCCGCATAGGCGAAAATTTCGGTGCGTTCGGCCATCGCGGCCAGCGTATCGACCAGGGTATAGGCCAGCACATGCGGTACGTGGCTGGTCGCCGCCAGCACCTCGTCGTGGTGCGCCACCGTCATGTGCGAGACCCGCGCGCCGAGCGCCGCCCACATCGCCTCCACCGTGGCGATCGCCGCCGCCCCGGTCTGTTTGTCCGGCGTCAGGATCACGCGCCGGGCGTTGAACAATGTGGCGAAGCCCGCCTCGATGCCGCTGTTTTCCGTGCCCGCAATCGGGTGACCCGGCACGAAACGCGCCCGCGCCGCGGGCGCGAACAGGCGCTGTGCCGCCCGCACCACGCTGGCCTTGCTGCTGCCGGTATCGGTGACGATCGCCTCGGGCGGTCGCGCGGCGGCGATCTCGCGCAACACCGGGTCGAGCGCGCCCGGGGGCGTGGCCATGACGATCAGATCGGCGTCGGCGACGGCCGGCGCGATCCGGCTGTGGCACGCATCCACCAGATCGAGTTCCACCGCACGCGCCGCATCCGCCTGCTGAACCACGGCGCCGGAAAGATGGCCGGCGTAGCCGGCCACGCGCAGCCCGCGCGCGATGGAACCGCCGATCAAACCCAGCCCCACGATCGCGATACGGTCGATATCGGGCAACACGGCGCCACGGTTCGTCATAGGCCGAGCACGCGGTCGAGCGCCGCGATGAAGCGGTCGTTATCGGCGGCGCCCCCTACGGTCACGCGCAAATGCTTCGGCAGCCCATAGCCGGCCAGCGGCCGCACGATCACGCCTTCATGCAGCAGCGCCTGGTAAACCGGGCGTGCCTCGCGCCCGGTATCGAAGGTGACGAAATTGGCCTGGCTCGGCAGGCAGGCGAGCCCCCGCGCCGCCAACGCATCGCCCAGACGCGCGCGTTCCTGCGTGTTGGACGCAATCGAGCGCGCGATGAAGTCGTGGTCGTCGATGGCGGCGGCCGCGCAATGCAGCGCGAGCATGTTCACGTTGAACGGCTGGCGAATACGATTGAGGAAATCCGCCACCGTGGTCGAACTCAGGCCATAGCCGAAGCGCAGCGCGGCCATGCCGAAGATCTTGGAGAAGGTCCGCGTGATGACGAGATTGTCGTATCGCGCCAGCCAGGCGGCCTCGTCGACCATCGCCGCCTGCGTCTGGTATTCGATGTAGGCCTGATCCAGCAGCACGACCGTCGCCGGCGGCACGCGATCGAGAAATGCCGCCAGCGCGTCGGGCGTGGCCCAGGTGCCGGTCGGATTGTTCGGGTTGGCGATGAACACCACGCCGGTGTTGTCGTCGATCGCCGCGAGCATGGCGTCCAGATCGTGCCCGTAGGGCATCTCACCATCGCCGGGCAGCGCCGGCACTTCGCGCACGTCAGCGCCCACGGCACGCGCGACGATCGGGTAGACCGCGAACGAATGCTGCGAGACCACCGCGTTCTTGCCCGGGCCGAGAAACACCCGTCCGGTGAGCTCGAGGATGTCATCCGAGCCATTGCCGAGCGTAACGCGGTCGGGCTCGACACCATGACGCGCGGCAATTTTATGCTTGAGTTCGTAACCGCTGCCGTCCGGGTAGCGGTACAGATCGCCCTCGAAATTCGCCAACGCCGCGCGTGCGGCCGGCGCGGTGCCGAGCGGGTTTTCGTTGGAGGCGAGCTTGATGATCGAGGTCAGACCCAGCTCGCGCTTGAGGTCCTCGATCGGCTTGCCCGGCACGTAGGCGGACAGCCCGTGAATTCCGGCGTGGGCCTGTTCGGACAGGGTTTTCGGCATGACGCTATCTCGACGTGACAATCGACACTACTCGGCCTCGCGCCCGATCGAGCGCGGGTACGAGCCCAGAATCTTGAGCATGACGGCCTCGGACTCGATCGACTCGATCACGCGGCGGACCGGCGCATCGTCGGCGTGGCCTTCGATGTCGATGAAGAAGTTGTAGTCCCAGGCTTGGCGGCGCGACGGACGCGACTCGATGCGGGCCAGATCCACCCCGGCATCGGCGGCCGGCGCGAGCAGGCGATAGAGCATGCCCGGCCGGTTGCGGATCGACACCAGGATCGAGGTCATGTCGTTGCCGGACGCGGCCACATGCTGCGTGCCCAGAACCAAAAACCGCGTGGTGTTGTTGGGCTCGTCCTCGATGTTCGAGGCCAGGATCGGCAGGTCATAGAAATCGCTGGCCGCGCGCGCGGCGATCGCGGCCGCGGCCGGGTCCCCGGCCACGCGCCGCGCGGCCTCGCCATTCGAGGCCACCGCTTCGCGCACCACACCCGGCAGGTGCGTATCGAGCCAGTTCCGGCATTGCGCCAGGGACTGGGCATGGGCGACCACACGCTTGATGCCGCCGAGCCCGGCGGCATGCGACAACAGATGATGATGCACCGCCAGCGCCACTTCGCCGCAGATCGACAGCCGACTGCCGACGAGCTGGTCGAGCGTGTGTGTGACCACGCCTTCGGTCGAGTTCTCCACCGGCACCACGCCGAAGTGGGCATTGCCCGCCTCCACATCGCGGAAGATATCGCCGATTGCCGGTTTCGGCGACGCCAGCACCGCATGCCCGAAATGCTTGTAGACGGCGGCCTGGGTATAGGTGCCCTCGGGCCCGAGATAGGCCACGGTCATCGGTTTTTCCAGCGCCAGGCAGGCGGACATGATCTCGCGCATGATGCGCGCCACGGCCGCATCCGGGAGCGGCCCCGGGTTGCGCGCGGCGACGCGCTCGAGAACCTGGGCCTCGCGTTCCGGCCGATAGAAATCCGTGCGGCCGGCGGCCTGCTTGATCCCGGCGACCTTGAGCGCGACGCCCGCGCGCTCGTTGATCAGCGCATGGATCCGCTGATCCAGTTCGTCGATTTTCGCGCGCGCATCGGCGAGCGCCTCGTCATCGGATGGTGTGCTCATGGCCTGGGGCCTGTTGACGTTTGGAACGGCGCCGCGTTATGGCCCTGACTCGCAGCGACCGCGGCGCGGGACGCCGAGTGGGGTGGTTTTCAAGAACAGAATCGATCCGCCGGCACCAACAAGGCGCCATGGCGAACACGCCCGCGAGGGCGGCGGTCATTCTGCCACAATCCGCTGCGACCGCTCGCCGGCAGCGCGACGTCTTGCCCGGAGATGAGCGCGCCGACCCCGGGCCCGGCCTATTCCGCGGACCGCGGCCGGCATCCGCGCGCATCACCGACCGGGCCCTGGCATGGATTGCGCGCCGCGCCGAGCGCGGCCCGCAACGGGCACGGGGTCAGCCGGCGTTGCGACCGATCGCGCCCAGATAGCGCACGCAGAGCACGCCGGAGATATCCGCCAGCTCGTCCAGCGCGGCCTGAGCCACGTCGGCATCGACATCCACCATCGACAAGGCGATCTCGCCCTTCGACTTGTTCAGCAGGTCGGCAATGTTGTGGTTGTGGCGTGCCAGCGCGGAGGTGATCTGACCGACCATGTTCGGCTGGTTCTTGTTGATCACCACGATACGGTGCGCGTTCGCCGTCGGCGGCATGATCGCCTCGGGGAAATTCACCGAGTTACGGATATTGCCCACCTCCAGCCAGTCACGCAGCTGGTCGGCGATCATGATGGCGCTGTTGTCCTCGGCCTCGTCGGTGGAGGCGCCCAGGTGCGGCAGCGTGATCACCTGATCGTGGGCCCGCAGCTTCTCGGACGGAAAATCGCAGACGTAGTACTTGAGATGGCCTTCGGCCAGCGACGCGAGCACCGCGTCTTCATCGACGATCTCGGCACGCGAGAAGTTCAACAACACCGCGCCCCGGGGCATCAGCTTGAGCCGTTCGGCATTGACCAGCGCGCGCGTTCCTTCGACCAGCGGCACGTGCAGGCTGACGAATTCCGAGCCGGACATCAGGTCGTCCACCGACAGGGCCTCGGCCACGCCGGCACTCAGGCGCCAGGCATTGTTGATGGTGATGCCCGGATCGAAACCGGAGACATCCATGCCAAGCGCCTGCGCCGCATTGGCGACGTTCACACCCACCGCGCCAAGGCCGACCACCCCCAGCGTACGTCCCGGCAACTCGACGCCCTTGAACTTCTTCTTGCCGGCTTCAACCTCTTTCTTGAGATCCTCGCCGGTCGAGGTGAGCGCCTCGACATAGCGCCAGGCGCCGAGAATGTTGCGTGCCGACAGGAGCATGCCGGACAGCACCAGTTCCTTGACCGCATTCGCATTCGCGCCGGGCGCATTGAACACGGGCACGCCGCGCTCGGTCATCCGGTCGATGGGAATATTGTTCACGCCGGCACCGGCGCGCCCGATGGCGCGTACGGAGGCCGGAATGTCCATGTCGTGCATGTTGGCCGAGCGCAGGATGATGGCATCCGGCTCGCTCATTTCCGACGCCACTTCGTAGATCTCGCGCGGCAGCTTGTCGAGGCCACGGGCAGAAATGCTGTTGAGGGTTTGAATCTTCAGGCTCATGACAATCCTTGTTGAAGGCAATCCTGGAAACGGGGCCCCAAGGGCCGCGGTCAGGGGCCGCCGGCCTGTACCGAGGGCATCCCGGGCGGTGCCGGCGACGACGCCCGGGCCGGTGCACGGCCCGGGTCATCGTCCCGGGCTAACCGTTGGTCCGGGCAAACGTATCCATGAAATCGATCAAGGCATCCACACCGGCTTCCGGCATCGCGTTATAGATCGATGCGCGCATGCCGCCAACCGAGCGATGCCCCTTGAGCGTCGACAGACCGGCCGCCTCGGCTTCGGCCAGGAACTGCTTGTTCAGGGTATCGTCGGCCAGCAGGAACGGCACGTTCATGCGCGAACGCACGGCCGGGTCCACCGGGTTGGAGTAGAAGTCCGAGGTGTCGATGTAGTCGTAGAGCTTGGACGACTTGCGGATATTGAGCTTCTCGATCGCTTCCAGGCCGCCCTGGTTCTCCAGCCACTCGAAGGTCAGGCCGCAGATGTACCAGGCATAGCAGGCCGGCGTGTTGAGCATGGAATCGGCGTCGCGCTGCTGCTTGTAGTTGAGCACCATCGGGCACGATGCCTGCGCCTGTTCCAGCAGATCGTTGCGCACGATCACCATCGTGATGCCGGCAGGGCCCGCGTTCTTCTGGGCACCGGCATAGATCACGCCGTATCTGGATACGTCCACGGGGCGCGACAGGAAGTTCGACGACATGTCCGCGACCAGCGGCGCGTCACCGACGTCCGGCACCTGCTGGAATTCCACGCCCTGGATGGTCTCGTTCGGGGTGAAATGCAGATAGGCCGCGTTCGAGGACAGGTTCCAGCCCGAAACCGCCGGGATCGAGGTGAACCCGTCGGCCTCGCCGGAGGCGGCGAGGTTGGCCTCGCCGTACTTGCCGGCTTCCTTGATGGCCTTCTTGCCCCAGTTGCCGGTGACGACGTAATCGGCCGTATGCTGCTCGCCCATCAGATTCAGTGGCACGCCGGCGAACTGGCCGGCCGCCCCGCCCTGCAGGAACAGCACGCTGTAATCATCCGGCACATCGAGCAGACGGCGCAGCCGCGCGGTCGCATCCTCGGCAATCGATACGAAGGCCGGGCCGCGATGGCTCATTTCCATCACGGACATGCCGGTGCCCTTCCAGTCGAGCATCTCGGCCTGGGCTTTTTCCAGCACTTCGACCGGCAGGGTCGCGGGACCTGCGCTGAAGTTATACACACGTGACATGAAACCACTCCTCGTGGAAAACAAAGCGGGCGCGCCCGCCGACATCAATTCTCGTCGGGCGCTTCGGGGGCCTCGGTCTCGCCGTCGCCGTCGCCGGGCGCGGCTTCGTCGTCCGCGTCCTCGACCGCAATGCGATCCACGCCGACCAGGCGCTGATCGTCGGCCACTCGAATAATACGTACGCCCTGGGTATTGCGGCCCAGCACGGAGATCTCGGAGACCGCCGTTCGAATGAGCGTCCCCATGTTGGAAATGAGCATGATCTCGTCGTCTTCGGACACCTGGGTGGCGCCGACCACCGCACCCGTCTTGTCCGATTGCTTGAGCGCGAGCACGCCCTGGCCGCCCCGGCCGCGCAGCGGATAGTCGTCCACCGGCGTGCGCTTGCCGTAGCCGTGTTCGGTGACGGTGAGAATCTCGCCGTCGCGCACGACGATCAGGCCAATCACGGCCGCGGATTCGTCGTCCTCGGGCAGGCGGATGCCGCGCACACCGGCGGCGTTGCGGCCCATCTGGCGTACGTCCGCCTCGGCGAAGCGAATGACCTTGCCGGCCGAGGTGAACAACATCACCGTATCCTGCCCGCCGGTCCGGTCGACGCCGACCAGGGCGTCGTCGTCGCGCAGATCGATGGCGATAATCCCGTTGGTGCGCGGCCGCGAGAACTGCTCCAGCGCGGTCTTCTTGACCGTGCCGTTGCGGGTGGCGAAGAACACGTTCTCGTCGGTGCTGAAATCCTTGATCGGCAGCACTTCGGAAATGCGCTCGCCGGACTCCAGCGGCAGCAGGTTCACGATCGGCTTGCCGCGCGCGCCGCGGCCGGCACTGGGCAACTCGTACACCTTGAGCCAGTACGCCTTGCCGTGCGACGAAAAGCACAGCAGCGTGTCGTGGGTGTGGGTTACCCACAGTTTCTCGATGAAGTCGGCGTCCTTGGTCTTGGTCGCCGACTTGCCGCGGCCGCCGCGGCGCTGGGCGCGATAGTCGTCCAGCGGCTGGCTCTTGACATAGCCTTCGTGCGTCAGTGTGACGACCACATCCTCGGGCGAGATCAGATCGGCGGTGGTCAGATCCAGATGATCATCCAGGATCTGGGTCTTGCGCTCATCGCCGTATTCGTCGCGTACGGCGACCAGTTCGTCGCGAATGACCTCGAACAGGCGCGCCATCGACGACAGGATCTCAAGATAATCGGCGATGTCGGCGAGCAGCTTCTCGAACTCCTCGACGATCTTGTCCTGCTCGAGCCCGGTCAGCCGATGCAGACGCAGATCGAGGATCGCCTGGGCCTGGGTTTCGGTGAGCCGGTAGCGGCCGGAGTCCTGCAGCCCGTAGTGGCGCGACAGATCGATCGGGCGCGAGGCATCGGCACCGGCGCGCTCGAGCATGGCGTTGACCTGTCCGGGCGCCCATTCGCGCCCCATCAACCCTTCGCGGGCCTCGGCCGGGCCGGAGGAGGCCCGGATCAGGGCGATCACTTCGTCGATATTGGCCAGCGCGACAGTCAGCCCTTCCAGCACATGCGCCCGCGCACGCGCCTTGGCCAGTTCGTACTGGGTGCGCCGGGTGACGACCTCGCGCCGGTGCCGGATGAAGGCTTCCAGCATCTGCTTGAGGTTGAGCGTGCGCGGCTGGCCGTCGTCGAGCGCGACCATGTTGATGCCGAACACGGTCTGCATCTGCGAATGACGATACAGATTGTTGAGCACCACCTCGGGGGTTTCCCCGCGGCGCAGCTCGATCACCATGCGCATGCCGTCCTTGTCGGACTCGTCGCGCAGCTCGGTGATGCCCTCGACGCGTTTTTCCTTGACCAGCTCGGCGATCTTTTCCAGCAGCCGCGCCTTGTTCACCTGGTACGGCAGCTCGGTGACCACGATCGCCTGCTTGCCGCGTTCGTCGACATCCTCGAAATGCGCCCGTGCCCGGGTATAGATCCGCCCGCGGCCGGTCTCGTAGGCCTCGCGAATGCCCGAGGCGCCATTGATGATGCCCGAGGTGGGGAAATCCGGGCCCGGGACGTGTGCCATCAGCTCGGCGATGGTCACGTCTTCGTTATCCATCACCGCCAGGCAGGCGTTGATGATCTCGCGGATGTTGTGCGGCGGGATGTTGGTCGCCATGCCCACGGCGATGCCGGTGCCGCCGTTGACCAGCAGGTTCGGCAGCCGGGTCGGTAGCACCGCCGGCTCTGATTCCGACTCGTCGTAATTCGGAATGAAATCGACGGTGTCCTTGCCGATGTCGGCCAGCAGCTCGTGGGCGAGCTTCGACATGCGCACTTCGGTGTAGCGCATCGCCGCCGGCGCGTCGCCGTCGACCGAGCCGAAGTTGCCCTGGCCGTCGACCAGCACGTAACGCATGGAGAAATCCTGCGCCATGCGAACGATCGTGTCGTAGACCGCCGAGTCGCCGTGCGGATGATATTTACCGATCACGTCGCCGACCACGCGGGCGGACTTCTTGTACGGCCGGTTCCAGTCGTTGGACAACTCCTGCATCGCGTAGAGCACGCGACGATGCACCGGCTTGAGGCCGTCGCGCACATCGGGCAGCGCACGCCCGACGATCACGCTCATCGCATAGTCGAGATACGACTGGCGCATCTCGTCTTCCAGGTTGATCGAAAGGATCTCTTTTGCGACGTCGGCCATAGGCTAGTTCAAGTTGGCGATCCGGCGCGCAGTCGCGGTCGGCCGGCAGTATCGGAAAGCTCCCGAAACCTGCCTGTCGACCGGGCCCGAAAGACCTCTGCGCGAAGCGCGATATGATACCACAGCCATTGCCATTGGCCGGCCGCGACGCTGTCCGGGATGCGGCCCGTCCGGTAGCATCGGCGCGCCGGCGCCCCGCGCCGCCGAATGGCCGCTCATTCATCGCCCGAAGCGAGGCAAGATCTTGTCCGAAACCATCATTCACGCCCGCTGGATCGCCCCTGTCGATGGCACGCATCGATGGCTCGAAAATCATGCCGTAGTGGTCAGCCAGGGCCGCATCGCGGCTATCCTGCCACGCGAGCAGGCCGGGCCCGCCTATCCGGACGCGGAAGTAATCGAGCGTGGGCGTCATCTGCTGGTGCCCGGCTTCATCAATGCCCACACGCATGCGGCGATGAATCTGATGCGCGGGGTGGCCAACGATCTCCCGCTGATGCCCTGGCTGCAGCAGCATATCTGGCCGCTGGAATCGGAATTCATGTCGAAGGTATTCGTCGCCGACGGCACCGATCTGGCCATGGCGGAAATGATCCGCGGCGGCACGACCTGCTTCAACGACATGTATTTCTTCCCCGATGTCGTGGCCGAGCATGTCGACCGCGCCGGGATGCGTGCGGCCATCGGCATGATCCTGATCGATTTCCCCACGGTCTGGGCGGCCACGCCGGATGAGTATGTCGACAAGGGCCTGGCCGTGCACGACGCCTGGCGCCACCACGAGCGCATCATCACCCCGTTCGCCCCGCACGCGCCCTACACCGTGTCCGACGGGCCGCTGGCCAAGATGCGCACCTACGCCGACGAAATGGACGTACGGGTACACATGCACATTCACGAAACCGCATTCGAGGTCGACAGCGCCGTGGCCGAGCACGGCCAGCGGCCGCTCGCGCGTCTCGATGCGCTCGGCCTGCTCACGCCGAATCTGCTGGCCGTGCACATGACTCAGCTCACCGCGGCCGAGATCGAGCGCTGTGCCGCGGCCGGCGTGCACGTGATTCATTCGCCGGAATCCAACCTCAAGCTCGCCAGCGGCCTGGCCCCGGTGCAAAAACTGCGCGATGCCGGCGTCAACGTGGCGCTGGGAACTGACGGCGCGGCCTCCAACAACGATCTCGACATGATCGGCGAAATGCGCACCGCCGCGCTGATCGGCAAGGTGGCCGGCAACGATGCCGCCGCCGTCTCGGCCGACGCCGTGCTGGAAATGGCCACGATCGCCGGCGCGAGAGCGCTCGGCATCGCCGACCGCACCGGCTCGATCGAGGTCGGCAAGGCCGCCGATCTGGCCGCCATCGATCTCGGCGAGCTGGAGACGCGGCCGGTATTCGACCCCATCGCCGCCCTGGTCTACAGCGCGAACCGCCAGCAGGTCACCGACACCTGGGTCGCGGGCCGCGCCCTGATGCGCGACCGCCAGCTGACCACGCTGGATATCGACGACCTCATGCACCGCGCCGACGCCTGGGCCGATAAACTGGCCGCATTCCGCGCCCAACCGGAGAATGATCGTCATGCCGAGTAATCAGCAAGCCGAACTGGATAAGTTCGACGCCATGGCCGCCGACTGGTGGGACCCGAGCGGCCACATGCGGCCGCTGCACGACATCAACCCGCTGCGCACGGCCTATATCGAGCACCGGGCCGGCGGCCTTGCGGGCAAGCGCGTGCTCGATGTCGGCTGCGGTGCCGGTCTGCTCGCCGAGGCCATGGCCGCGCGCGGCGCACGCGTCACCGGGATCGATCTGGCGCAACAGGCGGTGGAAGCGGCGCGGCGCCATGCCGAGCAATCGCGGCTGGACATCGATTATCGCGTGGTCTCGAGCCGTGATCTCGCGGCCGAACTCGCCGGTGCGTTCGACATCGTGGTCGCCTACGAAATGCTCGAGCACGTCGACGAACCCGCGTATGTGGTCGACGACTGCGCCCGGCTGACGGCAGCTGGCGGCCATACCTTCTTCTCCACCATCAATCGCACGCCGAAGGCCTGGGCGCTCGCGATCGGTGGCGCCGAGTATGTGCTCGGCCTGTTGCCACGCGGCACCCATGAATACGCCAAGCTGATCAGGCCCGCCGAACTGTCGGCGTACTGCCGGCACGCCGGCCTCGACGTGGTCGACATCAGCGGCATGCGTTACAACCCGCTGACCCGCCACGCGGCCCTCGGCGCGCGGCCGGATGTGAACTACTTCGTGCACGCACGCCGCAACGGGGACGCCTCTTGATCTCGGCCGGCCAACGCAGTGTGCTGTTCGATCTGGACGGGACGCTGATGCATACCGCGCCCGACCTGGTCGGCGCGCTCAACGACATGCGCCGTGCCGACGGCCTGGACCCGATGCCGGAAGACGTGCTCGCCCCCTACTGCTCCTACGGCGGACGCGGCCTGCTGGGCCGCGGCTTCGACCTCACGCCGGCAGATGCCGGGTATCGCGAGGCCTACGATCGCTTCATCGCGCGCTATCGCCAACGCATGACGCAGGAGAGCCACCCCTACGACGGCATCCGCGAGCTGGTCGCGCGCCTGGGTGCCGCGGATCTGGCCTGGGGCGTGGTCACCAACAAGATCGAGGCGCTGGCGGTGCCATTGATCGAACACACCGCCTTCGACCCGGCCCCCGGGTGCGTCATCGGCGGCGACACGGCGGGCGTATCCAAGCCCGATCCGCGGCCGATCCTGCTGGCCTGCGAGCGCATGGGCGTCGAGCCGTCGCATTCGGTCTACGTCGGCGACTCGGATCGCGACATCCTGGCCGGACGCGCGGCCGGCATGCCGACGATCGCGGCCAGCTACGGCTATGTGCCGCTGGATGACGATATCGCGCAGTGGCAAGCCGATGCCGTGGTCGCTACGCCGGCCGAACTGTGGGAGGCGATTCAGCGACTGCAGGCCGCCGCCTGATTGTCACCGAACCGGGTCCGGCGTATCGCCGGCCTGTTGGCGGCCGTGCGCACAGGTCAGCGCCAGCACACAGCGCGCGCAGTCCGGTGCCCGCTTGTGGCAGCGCTGCTTGGCGTGGGCCACGATCAGCGCGTGCAACTCGTCGCAGAACGCGGCGGTGGCACGTGCTCCTACGGCCGTCTCGATCGACGCGCGCAGCCGTTCGTAGCGCCGCGGCCCCTGCCACAGCCCGTAGCGCTCGAGGATTCGAAACGCATACGCATCGGCGATAAAGCGTGGCCGGTCGAAGGCATAGAGCGCGATCACGTCGGCGGTTTCCGGGCCGATGCCGTGCAATGCGCGTAGTTCGCGGCAGAGGGTGGCCGTATCCAGCACCTCGATCGCGGCAAAACCACCGCGTGCCACGAACCAGCGACACAACGAGCGCAGCCGCTCGGCCTTGATCCGGTGCGGGCCGGCCCGCCGGATCAGGCCCGGCAGTTCATCGTGCGCCAGGATCGCCTCGGGCGTCAGCGCACCGGCTTCGCGCAGCGCGGCGATGGCGATCTCGACGTTGGTCCAGGCCGTGTGCTGGGTGAGCACAGCGCCGACCAGGATTTCGAAGCGTGGATTGGCCCGGTCCTGGGTCGGCCACCAGTGTTGCGGCCCATAGGCCGCGGCCAGGCGATCGTGGAAATCCACGATGGCGGCGGCGGTCGGGATCGTACCGGCCGCGCCCGACGATTTCTTCTCTTGTGAAGACATTTATATCCGCAGATCAACGCAGATTCACGCCGATCAAGAAAGCGCACATGCGCTGAACTCGACTGGCATTCATTGACGAACGGATTGCGATCCGGCACGCCAATCATTCCAAAAGGCATCGGCTCGTGCCGCCAGGGCTCACTCACACGATCCGACAGAGTCGCGTTGCCGCCCGCAATCGTGCTCCCGCAACGCGCTTGGCGCCAGCCTTGGTCACGCCAAGACCAAGCTGCGCAACGCCGCAGGGCGCTGACTAGCGCATTTTCCTCTGTCCCCGCCCCGCGGCGTACCGAAAAATGTACGGCCATGAACGCGTATCGAAGCCGGTGAATGCTGACATAACATCTGCGTCAATCTGCGTTGATCTGCGGATAAATGCCTTACAACAATAGAAGCACGCTCTAACGTTTGAGATCGACCAACCTGGCCAGCGCGCTGACTTCCTTTTTATCCAGTTCGCGGTAGCTGCCGGCCTTGACCCCGGTGGGCAACGGAATCGGGCCGAAACCGGTACGCATGAGGCGTGAGACGGTCACGCCCTGGCTGTCCCAGAGACGGCGCACGACGCGGTTGCGCCCCTGGCGCACGGTGACCTCGAACCAACGGTTGGCGCGATGGGCATCGTCGCCCTCGCGGATCGAGTCGAAGCGCGCGATGCCGTCTTCGAGCTGCACCCCCTCGACCAGCCGGTCGAGCATCGCCTGATCCACATTGCCGCGCACACGAACGGCGTAAGTGCGCACGATTTCGTACGACGGATGCTCCAGCCGCCGCTTCAATTCGCCGTCGGTGGTAAGCAACAACAGGCCCGAGGTATTGACATCGAGCCGGCCGACGGCGAGCCAGCGTCCCGCGTCGAGCTTGGGCAGCTTGCGAAAGACCGTGGCCCGCCCTTCCGGATCGCGACGGGTCACGACCTGGTCGATGTGCTTCTTGTAGGCGAGAACACGAACCGGGACCTCGCCGCGCTTCGCCAGATTGAGCGGCCTGCCGTCCAGTCGCACGCTATCGCCCGCCGCGAGCGTATCGCCGAGCGTCGCCACGCGCTCATTGATCTTGACGCGGCCCTCGGCGATCGCGCGCTCGAGTTCGCGCCGCGAACCGTAGCCGGCGTGCGCCAGCACTTTCTGTATGCGATCAGCCATGATTGGATCCGATGCTGCGGTTATTTCTCGACGAAGGCACGTTCAATCACGTACTCGCCGGGTTTGCCGATATGCGGCGATACCGTGAAGCCGCGATCGTCGAGCAGCTTCGCGGTGTCGTCCAGCATACCCGGGCTGCCGCAGATCATGGCGCGGTCGCGCTCGGGATCGAGCGGCTCGAGGCCCAGATCGCGGGTCATCCGGCCGTTGTCGAGCAGCGTGGTCAGCCGCCCCTGGTTGCGGAACGGCTCGCGGCTGACGACCGGGTAGTACAACAACCGACCCTGGATGAGTTCGCCCAGGATCTCGTCGTTGGGCAGGTCGTTCTTGAGCAGCTCGTCGTAGGCCAGATCCTCGATGTAGCGCACCCCGTGCACCACGATCACCCGCTCGAAGCGCTCGTAGGTCTCCGGATCGCGCACGACCGACAAAAACGGCGCCAGACCGGTGCCGGTCGACAACAGATACAGATTGCGCCCCGGATGCAGGTCGGTAATCAGCAGCGTACCGGTCGGCTTGGTCGACACGAATACTTCATCGTCGACCTTGAGATGCTGCAGGCGCGAGGTCAGCGGCCCATCCGGCACCTTGATCGAGAAGAACTCGAGGTATTCCTCGTAGTTGGCCGATACGATGCTGTAGGCGCGCAACAGCGGTTTGCCGCTTTCGGTCGGCAGGCCGATCATCACGAACTGACCGTTTTCGAAGCGCAAGGATGCATCGCGCGTCGTGGTGAACGAAAACAGGGAGTCGTTCCAGTGCTTGACGCTGGTGACGCGTTCGGTATTCAGGGCTGCCATGAGATGTCCATCATCAAACCGCTTTCGCGGCATCAAACCAAAAACAAGTGTGGCGGGTAACGTGGTGCCGGCGCGGCTTATTCCAAGTCCGCGCGGTCGTCGGGCGGCGCGTCGGATGCCCCCTCCGGCGTGCCCGAATCGCCCTCGTCGGCGTCTCCGCGCAGGCGTGCGACCGCGGCGTCGAGCGTGTCGACATCCTTGAGCTCGGGCAGGCTCGGCAGATCCGCCAATCGTTTCACGCCGAAATCGTCGAGGAAACGGGGGGTGGTGGCATACAGCGCCGGCCGGCCGGGCACTTCACGATGGCCGACCACCTTGATCCATTCATACTCGGACAGGGTCTTGATGATGCCGGTCGACACCGACACCCCGCGCACCGCTTCGATGTCGGAACGCGCCAGCGGCTGGCGGTAGCAGATGATCGCCAGCGTCTCGAGCATGGCGCGCGAAAGCTTCGGCGGGCGCTCCGCCCAGAGCCGGGCCACCAGCGCGCCGTAGTCCGGCCCCACCTGGAAGCGCCAGCCGCCGGCCACCTCGACCAGATCCGCGGCCGAATCGGCATAGCGCCCGGCCAACGCCGACAACGCAGTGCGCACATCGGCCTGGTCCACCGCATCGGTGGCCGCGAGCAGGCGCACGAGCTGGTCGACCGACAACGGCGAATCCGCGGCCAGCAACAAGGCCTCGATACAGCGCACCCGCCGCTCGGAGACCTCGCGGCGCTCGCTCGTCCGGGCGGCGCCGGCCTCGGGTGACGGCTTCGATTCGGTCATTCCGCCCCCCGGCGGCGCAGCGATACCGGCGCATACGGCGCCGCCTGCTCGATCGCGATCAACGACTCGCGCGCCAGTTCCAGAATCGCCAGAAACGACACAACGACGCCCAGCCGCCCTTCCTGCAACGAAACCAGTGCGACGAATGCCACCGGGCGGTCCGAATCCAGCCGTTCGAGAATCCGCGTCATGTGCTCGCGCACCGACAACGGCTCGCGCTCGATCACATGCCGCGAATACAGCTCCGCCCGCGTCAGGACATCATGCAGCGCGCCGAGCAGCGCACGCAGATCGGTTTCCGGTGCCGGCCGCTCGATGGCCATCGCCACGGGCTCGTGCCGCACGGGCGTGATGTCGCGCCCGACGCGCGGGCAGTCGTCCAGGCTTTCCGCCGCCGCCTTGAACTGTTCGTATTCGGCCAGGCGGCGGATCAGCTCGGATCGCGGGTCCTCGCCCTCGTCTTCTTCCGCGTCCTCGGCCTTCGGCAACAGCATGCGCGACTTGATCTCGGCCAGCATCGCGGCCATCAGCAGATACTCGCCGGCCAGTTCGATCGCCATTTCCTCCATCAATTCGATATAGGCCATGTACTGCTGGGTGATCGTGAACACCGGAATATCGAGGATGTTCAGGTTCTGACGACGGATCAGGTACAGCAACAGATCGAGCGGGCCTTCGAAGGTCTCCAGAAACACGCGCAGCGCGTCCGGCGGGATGTACAGATCCTCGGGCAGCGCCTCGTAGCGCTCGCCCGCGACCCGGATGGCTTCATCATCCGGCGTCGGCTGCGAATCGGCGGCGGTCGCGGTCAAGATCGGCGGACGGCCTCAGGCCGCGCCCGGCAGGAAGCCGGTCGCCGCGTACGCGGCATCGAGCGTCGGTTGGGCCCGTTCCCGGGCGGCCGCGGCGCCGCGCGCCAGGATGGCGTCCAGCCCGGCGGTGTCGGCGGCGAATTCCGCATAGCGCGCCTGCAGCGGCTCGAGGAATGCCACCACCGCCTCGGCCAGGTCACCCTTGAGCGCGCCATAGCCGGAATCGGCGTAGTCGGCCTCCAGGTCGGCGATCGGACGATCGGTCACCGCCGAGAAGATCGACAACAGATTCGATACGCCCGGCTTGTTCGCCTCGTCGAAACGCACCTCGCCGTCGGAATCGGTGACCGCGCGCTTGATCTTCTTGACCACTTTCTTCGGCGGGTCGAGCAGCTTGATGACATTGGCCTCGACATCGTCCGACTTGCTCATCTTGGCGCTCGGCTCACCCAGGCTCATGATGCGCGCGCCCACCTCGGGGATGAACGGCTCCGGCACGGTGAACACGGACTCACCCACGCGCGCATTGAAACGCTCGGCGAGGTTGCGGGTCAGTTCGAGATGCTGCTTCTGGTCGTTGCCGACCGGCACGGCATCGGCCTGGTACAGCAGGATGTCCGCCGCCATGAGCACCGGATAGTCGAACAGGCCCGCATTGACATTGTCGACGTTCCTGGCCGACTTGTCCTTGAACTGGGTCATGCGGTTGAGCTCGCCCATCGACGTATGGCAATTCAAAAGCCAGGCCAGCTGGGCATGCGCCGGCACGTGCGACTGCACGAACAGCGTCGCGTTGTCCGGATCAATGCCGGCGGCCAGATACAGGCACAGGAATTCATGGCAGCGAGCACGCAGCGCGGCCGCGTCCTGGCGCACGGTGATCGCGTGCATGTCGACCAGCGCGAACAGGCAATCGTGGGTCGACTGCATGTTCACCCAGTGCTTGAGCGCGCCAATGTAATTGCCCAGCGTGAGTTCGCCGGAGGGCTGAATACCGGATAATACGACCGGTCGGGCATGGGCCGAGGACACGAGCTACTACTCCCAGCTGTCGAGAATGACGGACGCGCGAGTATACGGCACCGCGCCGGAAGCGCCGAGCCCATGGCGTCAGGCGGTCTCGTCCCCGTCCAGACCGATCGCCTCGGCACTGCCCTTGCCCGGGCGCAGGATCCGAGGCACGTCTTCGGTCAGGTCGACCACGGTCGTCGGTTCGACGCCGGTGGCCCCGCCGTCCACCACGAGGTCGATCTGCCGGTCGAACTCCTCGCGTACCTCGGTGGCCTCGGACAGGGCGCGATCGTCGCGGGCGACCGCGGTCACCGTCATGAAGGGTTCACCGAGCGCATCGACGATCGCACGCGCGACCGGATGGCCGGGCACCCGGATGCCGATCGTCTTGCGCTTGGGGTGCGCCAGCCAGTTCGGCACCTGTTTGGACGCCTTCAGAACGAAGGTATAGGCCCCGGGCGTTGCCGACTTGAGCAAGCGGAAACTTGGATTCTCCACCTTGGCGTAATGCGCGATCTCCGACAGATCGCGACACACCAGGGTAAAGAAATGATCGCGATCGAGCCCGCGGATCTGCCGGATACGTTCCATCGCGCTGCGATCGCCCATGGCGCATGCCAGGCCGTAGGATGAGTCCGTGGGATAGGCGATCACCCGGCCGGCACGCAGCGCACTGGCGACCTTTTCGATACGGCGGGGCTGCGGGGTCTGCGCGTGGATGTGGACGAGTTCGCTCATACATCCAGTGTAACCACTCCCGGCGGCATCGCCCATAGTCGAGCCCGGCTGCATGCGGCACACTATGAGCCTCACATACCCGTTTCGGGAACCAATTGTCATGGATTACTTTGCTATCGTTTCCTTCGACGTGGCCGAGAGCGCCGACGGTCGGGCCAAGGCCGGTGAAGAGCATCGCCAGCGCTTGCGCGATCTGGATGCCGAAGGCCGCCTGCTGACGGCCGGCCCGCTGCCGCGCACCGACGCCTACGGCAAGATCACCGAGGGTTATCAGGGCAGCATCATCATCGCAGCCTTCGACAGCCTGGAGTCGGCCCGCCAATGGGCGAAAGTCGATCCCTACAACGCCGAAGGCGTGTACCTGGAATCCACGGTCTACCCGTACAAGAAAGTCTTTTAAGCCGTTTCCATGAGTGATCGCATCCATCGTATCCGCGCCGCCCTCGCCACGGGGCTGGACACCGACGACATCGCCATCCGCGACGACAGCCACCTGCATGTCGGCCACGCGGGCGCGGCAACCGGGCTGGGGCATTTTCATGTCACGATCCGGTCGCCGAGGTTCTCCGGGTTGAGCCCCATCCAGCGTCATCGACTGGTTTATGACGCGCTGGGCGATCTCATGCAGACCGATATCCACGCACTGCAGATACGGGCACTACCTCCCGAACAATAAGATCGCCATAACCATCACGCGCCCCGGGGGAGGAGCGGGCGCGCGCAGGGAGAAAGCACTTGAACATCCGCCTCCTCGCCACGGGTTGTCTGCTGGTTGCGGGTACCTCCGCGCATGCCCGGACCGGCCCGGCGGCGACGCCCGTCGGCGCCGGCAACGACACCGCGAACGCACCGACCCGCGTGCTCGCCCCGATCCGGGTCAACGCCTTCCGGCTCGGCCAGGAGCTGCTGTCGACCGCGGCTGCCGTAGACGTGATCGGCCACGACGCGATCGACCGGGGCCGACGCAAGACCCAGCTCAACGCGGCGCTGAATCGTGTGCCGGGCGTGTACGCCAACAACGGCTCCAATTTCGTGCAGAATCTGCGCGTGTCGATACGCGGTTTCGGCGCCCGTTCGGCGTTCGGCGTTCGGCGTTCACTGGGCCGGCTCGATCTACGCCAACGATGCCAATACTGCGTGCCTGGCGCCGCATACCGTGGTCAACGCGCGCGCGGGCAAGACGGTACCGCCCGGGGCGCATCACCTGACCGTCTACGCCGGGCTGGACAATCTGTGCGACGAGAAATATTTCGACAACAGCGGCATCAACAGCTACGGCCGACGTTACTTCGAACCCGCGCCCGGAGGCGCGATCTATGCCGGCTTGAAGTCCCGGCTTCGTGGGCGGAGCGGCGGTACGCTCAGCCGCTGAGGAATTCGTTCAAGGTGGCCTCGTCCAGCGCACTGACCCGCAGGGTGCGGCTTTCGACCGGCGCGCCCGCGCCGTTGACCTTGCGTCGCAGCACCACCAGTGGCTGGTAGGCATCGAATTCGGCTTCGTGAAAGGCGACCCGCGGGTCATGCTCGACGGCACCCGGGGCGTAAATCCCGCATCGGGCGACGGCATACTCACTATCGCCGGCAACGCGAAACTCGCGCCGGCCGATCCGTTCGCCCGCGGCCTGGAATGCCGCGGCCACCCAACCGTCGATTGCCGACCAGGCCTGTTCGGCCATGGACTCGCGCCGCTCGGCCAGACGCTGGTTGTCGCCCATCCGCGATTGCACTTCCCCGGTTGTGACCTCGAGCCAGCTTCGCGCCACCCTGCTCATCCTGTGTTGGAATCGACGCGATAGACTACGATCTTGCGCGATGAGCGGCAAGCGCCTGGCGTTATCTGGCTACGCTGTCCTCGTGTTCGTCGAGCAATGCCCGCAGGCCGGCCTCGTCGAGAATCGTCACGCCCAGCTTTTCGGCCTTGTCGCGCTTGCTGCCGGCGCGCTCGCCGGCCACCACGTAATCGGTTTTTTTCGACACGCTGGAGGTCACACGGGCACCGAGTGCCTCCAGGCGGTCGCTGGCCTGGTCGCGCGTCAGCGACGCCATGCTGCCGGTCAGCACGAAGGTCTGGCCCGCCAGAGGCTGGGCGGCGGCATCGGTATCCACCGTCGGCCAGTGCACACCGGCCTCGATCAGGGCGTCGATCACCGCGATGTTGCGCGGCTCGGTGAAGAAGTCGGCAATCGACTGTGCCACGCGCGCGCCGACGCCCGGCACCGCCTGCAGGCCCTCGGCGACCATCGCGCGATCGCGGGCGGCCTTGTTGTCCGGATGTTGCGCCTGTACATCGGCCAGACGCTGGTGATACCGCTTCGCCTCGGTTCTCAGCGCCTCCAGCGTGCCGAAGTGACGCGCCAGGTCGCGCGCCATGGTCTGGCCGACCTCGCGAATACCGAGGGCGAAGATGAAGCGCTCCAGCGTGGTCTGCTTGGCCGCCTCGATCGAGGCCAGCAGATTGGCCACGGACTTCTCGCCGTAGCCTTCGCGTTCGACCAGGGCGTCGCGATGTTCGGCCAGCGAAAAGATGTCGGCCGGCGAATGCAGCAGCCCCTCGGCGACGAAGGCCTCGATCTGACGCTCGCCGAGGCCTTCGATATCGAGCGCATTGCGCGAGGCGAAGTGCTTGAGTGCCTCGCGTCGCTGCGCCGCACACACCAGCCCGCCGGTACAACGCGCCACGGCCTCGCCCTCGACTCGCTCGACCGCCGAACCACAGACCGGACAGGTCGACGGCAGCTCGATCGCCGTGGCCCGGTCACCGCGCGCGGCGACGGCCTTGATCTCCGGTATCACGTCGCCGGCCCGCCGCACCACCACGCGATCGCCGATATGAATATCCTTGCGCTCGATCTCGTCCATGTTGTGCAGGGTGGCGTTGGAGACGGTCACACCGCCCACGAATACCGGTTCGAGCTTGGCCACCGGCGTGAGCGCACCGGTCCGCCCGACCTGGAACTCGACACTGTTGAGTGTGGTGGTGGCTTCCTCGGCCGGGAACTTGCGCGCGATCGCCCAGCGCGGCGCGCGGGCGACGAAACCCAGCTCGTCGCGGCTCGGACCGTCGTCGACCTTGAACACACAGCCGTCGATCTCGACGTCCAGATCGGCGCGGCGCGCGGCCATGGCTTCGTAGTAGGCCCGACAACCCTGCAATCCGGTGACGCGATCCACATACGGGCTGATGGTGAAGCCCCAGTCCGACAGCAACCGCAGCTGCTCGAAGAGACTGTCGGTGAGTTCGGCGCCATCAACCCGGCCGATGCCATAGCCCATGAACGCCAGCGGCCGCGTGGCGGTGATGCGCGAGTCCAGCTGGCGCAGGCTGCCCGCGGCGGCGTTGCGTGGGTTGACGAAGGTTTTCTGGCCCTGTGCTTCCAGCCGTGCGTTGAGCGCGTTGAAACGCGAGCGGGCAAGTACGACCTCACCGCGGATCTCGATGAATGCCGGCGGCTCGTCGGTGGCCAGGCGCAGCGGCAGATTGCGGATGGTGCGGGCGTTGGCGGTAATATCCTCGCCGGTGATGCCGTCGCCACGGGTGGTGGCACGCACCATGACGCCGGCTTCGAAGCGCAGATTCAGCGCCGTGCCGTCGAACTTGGGCTCCGCGCAGTAGACCAGCTCATCCACGCCGGCCCCTTCGCGGGCACGCCGATCGAACTCGGCCAGCTCCTCGTCGTCGAAGCAGTTCGCCAGCGACAGCATCGGCGTCGCATGCTCGACCGACTGGAATTCATCCACCGGTGGCGCGCCGACGCGCTGGGTCGGCGAATCGGGCGTGACCAACGCCGGGTACTCGGCCTCGAGGGCCTCCAGCTCGCGAAACAGGCGATCGTACTCGGCGTCCGAAATGGTCGGTTCGGCTTCGATGTAATAGGCACGGCTGTGCTCGGCCAGCGCCCGGGCGAGCTGCCGGGCGCGCTTGCGTTTGGCCGCCGGAACGGGCTCGCTCATCAGCGCCGGCGACCGAGCTGAGCCCGACGATCGATATCGGCGATCTGGTCGAGTATGTACTGCGCCGTCTGCGCCTTGAGCAAGGCGCGGTTGTCGTCGAACACCTGCCCGCCGAGGTCGGTGGCCAGCTGGTTCGCGGTTTCCATCATGTCGCGCATCGCGGGCCGGCCATCGATCGGCGCGGGCACCAGCAGGAACAGGGTCAGGCCCGGCGTGGTCAGCTGATCCTGGTCGACCGGATCCAGCGTGCCCGGCTTGAGCATGTTCGCCACACAAAAAACCGACTCGGTCACGCCGTGAACTTCGGTGACCCGGTGATACAGGTCATTGAGGCCGAACTTGAGATCGGCCCGCGCCAGGCTTTCGTGAATGCTCGGCCCGTCGAACACCTGCCCCTCGGGGGCCGCGACGTAGAGCACGAACAACTGCGACTGCTCGGTGCGCTCGGGCGCGACCATTTCGACACGCTCGGTCGCCGCCGGCGGAATCTCGGTGTCCGCGCCCGGCGCGTCGCCCTCGCCGCCAGCCGGCTGGTCCAGGCCGCGCGGCGTCTCGGCTTCGCTGGAACGCACCGTGGTTCGACCGCGCGGCGCGCTGTCGGCCGGCGCTTGCCCGTTGG